>JAHZKU010000013.1 GCA_022600255.1 Actinomycetes bacterium
CACCCGCGATCGGCAGCGTTCCAGCCAAGATCGCGCCCGGAGGAATCAAATGCCGCTAGATGCTGCCACCAAGAAGACCATCATGGCCGAGTACGGTACCCACGAAGGGGACACCGGAAGTCCAGAAGTTCAGGTGGCGATGCTGACGCGTCGGATCTCGGATCTGACCGAGCACACGAAAGAGCACAAACACGATCACCACTCCCGCCGCGGGCTGTTGCTGCTGGTGGGACAGCGTCGTCGTCTGCTGAACTACTTGGCCGATCGCGACATCAACCGATACCGCGCCCTGATCGAGCGTCTCGGCATCCGCCGCTGAGGCCCGCTAGTTCCGCGCCGAAACACCCCACGCGGGCAATGCTGCGGCGCATGCGTCAACTAGGATCAAGTGAGCGGCTACCGGCTGCTCCGCCGAACAAAACTGAATAGTCCAAACGCTGCGGCCTAAGGTCGCGCACCTGTAAACCCGGATCAGCTGAGTTAGGACTCGGTCCTCGGTGGTGGATTTCGGAGGCTGCACAGAAATGTGCTTCCGATGTCCTCAATCGAAGGCGGAGCCAGGCTATGGTCCGTTTCATATTGAGGAGGACCCGTGTCGGGTTCTGTAAATACATCCGAAGCCATCATCGACAACGGGGAATTTGGCACCCGATCAATCACATTCGAAGCGGGTCGGTTGGCCCAGCAGGCCAGCGGATCGGCCGTGGCCTACCTCGACGGCGACACCATGCTGCTGTCTGCGACATCTGCGAGCAAAAACCCTAAGGAGCATCTGGACTTCTTCCCACTGACTGTGGATGTGGAAGAGCGGATGTATGCCATCGGTAAGATTCCAGGCTCGTTCTTCCGGCGCGAAGGTCGGCCCGGCGAAGACGCGATCTTGACCTGTCGTTTGATCGACCGTCCGTTGCGTCCCTCCTTCGTGAAGGGGCTGCGCAACGAGGTGCAAGTTGTTGTCACGGTGCTCTCGTTGGATCCCGCCAACCCCTATGACGTGTTGGCCATCAATGCCGCGTCGATGTCGACCCAACTCGCCGGTCTTCCTTTCAGCGGTCCGATCGGAGCTACTCGGGTGGCACTGATTCGGGGCCAGTGGGTCGCATTCCCCAATTACGAACAGCTTGAGGAGGCGACCTTTGACATGGTGGTCGCCGGTCGTGTGGTGGGTGAAGATGTTGCCATCATGATGGTGGAGGCGGAATCGACGGATCGCACTCTGGAGTTGATCGCTGGGGGAGCCACTGTACCCACAGAAGATGTCGTGGCCGCCGGACTTGAAGCGGCTAAGCCGTTTATCGCCACGTTGTGTGCGGCGCAGGCGGAGCTAGCGGAACAGGCGGCCAAACCGACCGATGAGTTCCAAACCTATCCGGAGTATTCCGATGCGATTCTGGCCGCGGTGACCGCCGCCGGAAATGCCGAGCTTGCTGAAGCGATCAAGATTCCCGGCAAGACCGAACGCAACGACGAACTCGATCGCATCGGCGCGCAGATTCAGGACAAGCTCGCCGAGGAGTTCGAGGGCGAGGCCAAGCAGGTCAGCGCCGCGATCCGAAGCCTGACCAAGCAGTTGGTGCGTGCCCGGGTCCTGTCTGAGCGAGTTCGCATGGACGGTCGGGGCCTGACCGACATCCGGCAACTGTCTGCCGAGGTCGATGTGATTCCGCGAGCACACGGAAGCGCCATTTTCGAGCGCGGCGAGACCCAAATCCTGGGCGTCACCACATTGAACATGCTGCGCATGGAGCAGCAACTAGATACCCTCAGCCCGGTTACGCGCAAGCGCTACATGCACAACTACAACTTCCCGCCCTACTCCACCGGAGAAACTGGCCGGGTTGGCTCCCCGAAGCGTCGGGAAATCGGGCACGGCCTCCTAGCGGAGCGGGCCTTGCTTCCGGTGCTGCCGGACCGCGAAGAGTTCCCATACGCAATCCGACAGGTGTCCGAAGCCATCAGCTCGAACGGCTCGACGTCAATGGGGTCGGTCTGTGCTTCTACGTTGTCAATGCTGAATGCCGGCGTGCCGCTGAAGGCTCCCGTCGCTGGCATTGCCATGGGTTTGATCTCGGACGAGGCGACCGGTGAGACCGTAACCCTGACCGACATCCTGGGCGCTGAAGATGCGTTTGGCGACATGGACTTCAAGGTCGCAGGGACCAAGGACTTCGTGACCGCGTTGCAGCTAGACACCAAACTCGACGGCATCCCGGCGAGCGTCCTGGCTGGCGCGCTGGCGCAAGCCAAAGATGCTCGCTTGGCCATTCTGGACGTGATGGCTGAAGCCATCGACCGTCCCGATGACATGAGCGATCTCGCGCCCCGTGTGATCGCAGTTACGGTGCCAGTGGAGAAGATCGGCGAAGTGATTGGGCCGAAAGGCAAGATCATCAACCAGATCCAAGAGGATACCGGCGCGGATATCACGATCGAGGATGATGGCACGATCTACATCGGCGCAACGTCTGGCACGGCAGCCGAGGCCGCCCGGACCCAGATCAACAACATCGCCAACCCGACCCTGCCAGAGGTCGGCGAGCGCTACTTGGGAACCGTCGTGAAGAACATGAACTTCGGTTCGTTCGTGTCCTTGCTGCCCGGAACCGACGGCCTGCTGCACATCTCGGAGATTCGCAAGCTTGTCGGTGGCAAGCGAGTGGAATCGGTCGACGATGTGCTCAGTGTGGGCCAGAAGGTCCAGGTCGAGATCCGCGAAATCGATCAGCGGGGCAAGCTCAGTCTGACCCCGGTCATTGAGGACGAGGACAGCAACACCGAGGCGTAATAGCATCCTGATCGGAGATCACCTTGCCTAAGTACTTCCCCGCTTCGGAGCAGGCGGCCGGTTCGACGCGGCTCCTGCTGAAGGAGGGGGACGGTGCCATCGTGAAGCGCACGGTGTTGCCGAACGGCTTACGGGTGATCTCCGAACAGGTGCCTGGCACCCGATCAGTCACTGTTGGTGTCTGGGCCGGGGTGGGATCTCGAGATGAGACCCCAGCCAGCGCCGGTGCAGCGCACTTCCTAGAACACCTACTCTTCAAGGGGACCCAGACGCGTTCGGCCCTAGAGATCGCCGAGAGTATGGATGCTGTTGGTGGCGACATGAACGCCTTCACGTCCAAAGAGTTCACGTGCTTCTACACCAAGTCATTGGCTCGGGATCTGCCCCTCGCAGTGGACGTGCTGCTCGATATCACGTCAGATCCGCTCTTGGCCTCCGAAGACATCGAGGCAGAGCGTTCAGTTGTTATCGAAGAGATTGCCATGCACGAGGACGATGCCGGCGATAGAGCGCACGAGGCACTGCAATCCGGCCTGCTAGGCCGATCGAAACTCGCACTGCCGATCTTGGGGACTCGGGAGTCCATCGCCGGCATGAGCACCGGTGTGATTCGGCGCTTCTTCAAGAAGCACTATCAGCCGCAAAACCTCGTTGTGGCGGCGGCCGGAGATGTGGATCATCGGGAGCTATTGCGGCTTGTGAAACGCTCCACCCAAAAGCTCGATTGGGCTTGGGGGGTAACCCCAGAACCTTCTCGGGGTGGTGGGCAACGGCGCAGGTCGGTCCGAGCGGGTGTCCATGTGGCGGACTGGCCGGGAGAACAGTGCACCGTGAGTGTCGGGACGGCCGGACTCCCAGCGTTACACGAGGATCGTCGTACGCTTGATGTTTTCAACACACTGGTGGGCGGTGGCATGTCCTCTCGCCTGTTTCAGGCGATCAGAGAGGATCGCGGCTTGGCATATTCGGTCTACTCGTTTCACACCCCGTATTCCGATGCTGGCGTGTGGGGCGTGACTGCCGGGTGTACCCCGGCCAAAGCCGAAGAGGTGCTAGCGGTCACCCAAGCTGAGCTGGAGCGGGTGGTGGATCAAGGTGTAGACGCGACCGAGGTGGACCGCGCCAAGGGCCATCTCGCCGGCAGTTTGGTGTTGTCCGGTGAGGAGACCGCGGCACGCATGTCGGCGTTGGGTCGTGCGGAGGTGGCCACCGGGCAACTGTTCACACTAGATGAGGCGCTGATGCGGATCGAACGGGTTGATACCGAAGGGGTAATCCGGGTGGCCAAAGAGCTGCTGTCCCAGCCCCGGCAAGCCGTTGTTGTTGGACCGATCCCGGACCAAGACAAGGCGAAACGAGAGCTGTCCGCCCTGGGTTTTGCCTAACGCCAGGCGGATGTGGCGTTATCGCTGGTGAGCGTTCCGGTTGCGAATGAGGAGAATTCATGTCGAACATGTCCGTCGGTGTCTTGGGGGCCGCTGGCCGAATGGGTCAGGAAGTCGCAAAAGCGGTGGGGGACGCTCCTGACTTGGACCTAGTCGCTGAGCTTGATGTGGGCGACAGCCTCGCGGCCTTACCTGCTGCTGGTGTGCAAGTGGTGGTCGATTTCACGTCCCCAGACGCCGTGATGACCAACATCGAGTTCTGCATTGAGCATGGCATCGGCTGTGTGGTTGGGACTTCCGGCCTGACACCGGAACGGCTGGCGCAGGTGGCTGGGTGGCTGGAATCCAGCCCTGACACGGGTGTCATCGTCGCCCCAAACTTCGGGATTGGGGCAGTATTGATGATGCAGTTTGCAGCCAAGGCGGCTCCCTACTTTGAGTCGGTAGAAATTGTTGAGCTGCATCATCCGGCCAAGGTCGATGCCCCCTCGGGAACGGCCGCGCACACCGCCGAGTTGATCGCCGCTGCCCGGGAAGCTGCCGGTACGGCTGCCGCCCCAGACGCGACGTTATCCGAGGTGCCCGGCGCGCGCGGTGCCGACATCGCTGGTGTCCCCGTGCATTCGGTGCGCTTGTCTGGGTTGGTGGCTCACCAACAGGTACTCATGGGGCAACCGGGAGAAGCCTTGACCATCAGCCACGACTCATTCGATCGTGCGTCCTTCATGCCGGGGGTTTTGCTGGCCGTCCGCAGCGTAATGGCCCGTCCCGGACTGACCGTGGGGCTGGACGCACTACTGGATGCCTGATGAAGTCCCCGCGCACAATCGCCCTGATCCTAGCCGGCATCCTGCTGGTCTATCTGTTCTTCCTAGGCCGCACCGGTGTGGCGCTGATCTGGTCAGGGGATTTTGTCGGCGCCTTGTTGGGGATCGCGGTGCTGGTGTTCCCCTTCATCGGTGTCTGGGTGATCTGGCGAGAGGTCAGATTCGGATTCACCACCCAACAGATGGCCGCTTTTCAATCGGAGAATCCGATTGAGGACCAGCCACTCGACTTTGCCGCGACAAAGGCCCTAGTCGAAGAACAGCCCGATAGCTGGGAGGCTTGGTTTCGGGTGTCGATCGCCTACGACCAAGCCGGCGACCGCCGCAAGGCGCGCGAGTCGATGCATCACGCCGTGACCCTGTATCGGGCACAGACGTGAGTCGGCCTCGCCAACAACTGCTGCGTCCCTGCGGCCCGCTGGCCAGGACGCGGCCATGAAAGCGGTCGTGCAACGCTGTTCAGCAGCCCAGGTTCGGGTTGGCCAAGAGTTAGTAGCCCGGATTGATGGACCTTGCCTGCTAGCCCTTGTTGGTGTCGCCAAGACGGATACATTGGCTGAGTCCCACTGGTTAGCGCAGAAGATCCTTGGTCTGCGCGTATTCGACGCTAGTAATCTGCCAGCGAAGTGTCTGCCGCCGGGCTCGGCCCGGGAGGTGTCCGTTAGCGATACCGGCCTGCCGGTGCTGCTGATCAGCCAATTCACGCTTTACGGTAAGACGGCCAAGGGCCGCCGACCCACGTGGGAGGACGCTGCGGCCGCATCGGTTGCACGACCACTCTTTGATGCGGTTGCCCAGCGGTTGGCCGAACTTGGTGCCCAGGTGTCTACCGGCCAGTTCGGCGCCGATATGGCGGTCACATCGACGAACGATGGCCCACTGACGCTGATTCTGGAGTCAGCATCTCCTGAGCCGCGCCCCGAATAAGGTCGGCATCCTGCGGCACCAAACCGACCCGGGTCCGTCGATCCAACAAGTCGTCCACGCTGAGTGCGAGTTCGTGTTCAAGACCGAACGCAAATTCCACGCCCAAGACATCCGATCCAGGTGCCACGGGGACACGCAGTTTGGGGTTGGTAACACCGAGATCCCACACCGTGGGAGCCTCGTTGCCGTAGCGTCGCCAAAGTCGATCTGGGATACCAGGCACCGGTGGCTTCGCGCCAGCACCCACCAGCGCGATCCTGGTCGTGAGGCAGGGCCGGTCGCTGACCAGATCCACGGCGTCGTTCGCCATGCGACGATACGTGGTCAGTTTGCCTCCGGCGATCGTCACCACATTGTCGTGCCGGCTCACCAGGTGGCGGCGTGAGATATCTGCGGTCCGATCCTCCGTGTCGGACTGCTCTGCATCGCGGGTGGCCGAATCGGTGTTGCCGGTGGGGTCGACCGATGGCGCCGATCGCACCAGTGGCCTCATACCGGCATAGGTTCCCACCACATCCTCTAAGGTCAGCGGAACGGCGAGAACCTCCGAGACAGTGTCGATGATCCATGAGATGTCTGCGACCGGGGCGTTGATGTGCTCCGGAATCGGGCCCGCTAGGGGATTGTCGGTGATGCCCAGGTAGGTCAGGCCGTCGGGCTGGGGCAACGAAAAAACAAAGCGGCCGGTTTCCCCAGGTACTGGCACGATGAGGGCCGCGGTGCTGTTCCCCAACCGCTCAGAACGCACGATGGCATGGGAGCCCACCGAAGGAGTGAGTTCCACGTCTTGGTCCAGTTGGCCCGCCCAAACGCCGGCCGCGTTGATGACGTGCTTAGCGTTGATATAAAAGCTTTCCCCAGTCAGGGAGTCGTGGACTTGGGCTCCAGCTGGTGTGATGGCATCTACCGTGGTCTGGGTCATCATGAGTGCGCCATACGCGGCGGCGGTGCGGGCTAATGCGATCACCAGTCGCGCGTCATCCTCCAACTGGCACTCCCAGCCCAGCATGCCGCCTTTCAGCCCGTCTGGGTTCAGGCCCGGCGCGAGTTCCAGGGTTCGGCGCTTCCCCAACCGGCGCCACCCCTTCAACAAGCCACGGGGGGTGCGGGCAGCCATCTTTAGGACGTCCCCGGCGAAGAATCCCGCTCCGGTCAGGTAGCCGAGCTTCTGCTCACCCGCGTACAACGGCGCAATCTGCGGGAGCGGCCGGATCAAGTGGGGCGCGATTGTCCCGGCGACATAGCCGCGTTCGATGGCGCTTTCCCAGGCCACGCCCACATCCCCAGTGGCTAGGTAGCGCAGCCCGCCGTGCACCAGTTTGCTCGAGTAGCTCGAAGTGCCACTGGCGAAATCACCGCGCTCTACGAGGGCCACAGTCAACCCCCTGCTGGCGGCATCGAGGGCCACCCCGGTTCCCGTGACGCCACCACCGATCACGAGAACGTCCAGTTGCAGGCCACTTGCAGCCCGATCTCGGGCGCGCGCCCGGGTCTCGGCGTTCAGGCGGGCGGCGGGGTCTCCGGGTGCGATTGTGATTGGCAGCGCCATGCTCACTCCTTGGGTTTGGCACGCAGGTGCGTCGGTTGTGGTGACAAGTAACTGGATAGGGCCACAGGCAACTCCGCGCGGACACGTCCCCCGCGGGGGTCGTCAGCTAGGGCTGGCGCGGCGAAGACGAACGGCTGGCTGAGCATCAGACAAGTCAGGGCCATGACGGCGGGGTCGTCGTTGCGGATCGATCCATCCCCTCCGAAATCGGTCATGCCCGATTTGAGTAGCTGCTCGAGTTCACCGGCGGCCGCACGCTGCGTCTGTCCGAAGCGAGTTGTGAGCAGTGGCAGTAGCCATTGTGGTTCCTGTTCCGTCACGCGCCGGAACAGGGCATTGCGGCCGATGGCATCGGTCAGGAACACCGCAGCGCGCACGGCCCGCTCCCGGGCGGTGTCGCCGTCGCGCAGGTCTTGGGTCGCTTGCTCGAGAAGTTCAGCGAGTTCTTGACTCAACAGCGCCGAAAGAATGGCATCCCATGAGGAGAACCGGCGGTAAACGGTCATCCGCGACAATCCAGCTTGGCGGGCAACGGCCGCGATTGTGGCCTTGTTGGTGCCTTGCTCCTCAATTACGGTGCGGGCCGCAGCCAGAATCGGATCTTGATCGGGCGTTGCTGCCAGCATCGTTGTTCCACCTCCTAGTCGACCACTAGTGACAATGTTACACTATCCGTAACACTGTCACATAGGGCCTTGTGGACCCGTTACAGCAGGGAGACTGCCGTGAAATCACTTGCTCAGTACTTCGGCCGTTGGGGAGTCCCGCTAGAACCGGTCGAGGTCAACGAAGCGACTGAGGCTTACATATCCGCTGAGATCGGTGAGGCGACCACGCCGTCACAAATTGCACCGCTCGCCGACCTGCTGCCGGAAGACTCGAGCCTTTCGGCACAGGATCAAGAGGCCATCGCAGCGGTCGTCGGGCCAGGCCACCTCTCGGTGGATGCCGGGGATCGGCTCACCCACACCGTCGGTTGCTCCCTAACCGACTATCTGCGCCTGCGCGATCAAGGTGCCAAAACGGGTCCACAAGCCATCGTGCGACCCACCAGCACAAGTCAGATTGCCGAGCTGCTGGCGGTTTGTAGTCGACGCGGCATCAACGTTGTGCCCTACGGCGGCGGAACCTCTGTCGTTGGCGGCTTGGAACATCTCGACACCGAGAATCGCCCCAGTATTGCGGTGGCATTGGAGGACATGGCGGAAATCCTCAAGGTGAACGAGGTGGACTCCACTGTCACGGTGCAACCGGGAGTCACCGGGCCGACGCTGGAACGGTACCTGGGGGCACGCGGATTCACGCTTGGCCACCTGCCGCAGTCCTGGGAGAGGGCCACTATCGGTGGATACGTGGCGACCCGATCGGCTGGCCAGGCCAGCAGCGGTTTCGGCCGATCCGACGAGATGGTGGAGGCGCTGACCGTCGCCACACCGCAGGGTGTCATCAGTCTCGGACGAGCCCCCAAGAGCGCGGCCGGGCCAGACCTGCGTCAGTTGTTCATTGGCTCCGAGGGTGTTTTTGGCATCGTCAGTGAGGTGACACTACGGATTCGGCGGGCCGTGGAGCATGCGAAGTATGAGGGCCTCATGTTTCCCAGTTTTGCCGCTGGTCAGGAGGCGTTCCGCGAGATTGTGCAGGCGGGGTTCCGCGCGGACGTCATGCGACTCTCGGATGAGACGGAGACGACGACCAACCTGAAGATGTCGGCGCCGGGCGGTCGCGCTGGGGACCTGTTCCAGCGTTACCTGCGCGTCCGGAACGTGTCCGGCGGCGCGCTGGCCATCCTAGGCTGGCACTCTCATTCCAGCCGACTGCTATCGGCGCGTCGCTCCGCCGCCTGGGACATCGTGCGTCGCCACGGCGGTGTCACGCTGGGAAGTGGGGTTGGCTCGGCTTGGAAAAGGCATCGCTTCGCTGGACCATATCTGCGGGACGTGTTGCTGGATCGGGGCTACATCGTGGAGACCCTAGAGACAGCCACCCACTATTCGAACATTGCCGCGCTCAAGTCCGCTGTCACTGAAGCGCTGACAGCCTCGTTGACAACGGCCACAACCTCAGTGCATGTCATGTGCCACATTTCCCACGTCTATGAGACAGGCTGTTCGCTGTATTTCACGGTGATCGCCGCAGCTGATGCTGACCCCATCGCACAGTGGTGGGCGGCCAAACGGGCCGCCAGCGATGCCATCGTCGCCAGTGCTGCCACGATCTCCCACCATCACGCGGTGGGGCGAGACCACGCGCCTTGGTTGACCGCCGAGATCGGGGCCGAAGGTGTTGCAGTTTTGCAGGCCGTCAAGGACATCGTGGACCCCGAGGGGATCATGAATCCCGGCAAGTTAATCCCGGACTCGCAGGGGACGCCATAACCCGGCGCTGAGTGGGCCTTAAGTTAGGCTGGCTGCGAACCTGAGTGGAAGGATCCAACTTGAGCACGGTCACCGACAGCGCCGCTAACGATGAGGCTGATCAGCCCGATTCTGGACCTCAGTTCCGTAGCGACGTCACAGTGGAACTGGTCAAGGCCAGCGCATCGGATTCGGATGTCTTATGGTCGGCGCGCGTGTCCACCAAGGGTGAGGTCTCTTTGGCAGACGTGGACACCGATGCCAGCCGCTCAACGGGGCTGATTAACTACCTGATGCGAGACAGGCATGGCACCCCGTTCGAGCACAACAGCATGACCTTCTTTGTCTCCGCACCAATTTTTGTGTTCCGGGAGTTCATGCGGCACCGAATGGCGTCCTATAACGAGGAATCGGGGCGATACCGTGAATTGCGGCCGGTCTTCTACGTTCCCGGGCCACAGCGAAATCTGGTCCAGGAGGGTAAGCCTGGTGCGTACACCTTCGTTCCCGGCTCCGCCGAACAGCACGAGATCGTGGTGCAGCAGACCAAAGCTGCATGCTCGCAGGCGTATGCCGCCTATCAAGAAATGTTGCGCGCTGGTGTGGCACGAGAAGTCGCTCGCGGCGTCCTGCCAGTGGCCACCTACTCCTCGATGTACGTCACCATGAACGCCCGCAGTCTGATGAACTTCCTCTCGCTACGCACGAAGCGGGAGGATTCCGCGTTCCCATCCTTCCCACAGCGTGAGATCGAAATGGTGGCTGACCTTATGGAGGTGGAGTGGGCCGCGCTCATGCCGTTGACACACCAGGCGTTCGAGGCCAGCGGACGGGTCGCTCCATGACCACCCCGGCCGCTGGCTGGTATCCCGATCCCGCAGGATCAGGCGGCCAGCGCTACTGGAACGGCACGGGTTGGACGGACCATGTGACCGGCACACTTCCCGCGAGCCGCGAGCCGGACGAGAGTGATACGCCTGCGCCGGAGAGTGAGGCTGGAACAGGGAGTGATCGGGGTCGCACGGCATGGCCAGATCTGCCGGGTTCTGCCCCTAACAGCCCCGGAATACCACCAACCGCAGTGCCGCCAACCGGAATGCCACCAGGGGGCGTGACACCCGATACCCCGCCGACGCCGCCAGCAGCCGAAAGCCCACCGGCTTGGCCGATGGCCCCCGCGATGGGGTCCCAGGTCGCTGGGTCGCCCCCAAGTGCGCGGGCCGTGGTGCTGGGCCCTGACGGGCAGGTCCTCGCTGGCTGGTGGCGGCGGGCCTTCGGCCTGATTCTGGACAACATCCTGATCGGTTTCCTGACTCTGATCTTTGTCGTGTTGTACGGCGCGGTGACAGGGGCCTTCGACGATCTCATTGACCAAGCCGCGTTCGATGACCTGTTGGCCAAGTTGGAGGCGGACCCAAGCTACCAGCCCAGCTTGGAGGAGTTCACGGCATTCCTGGGGCCAGGCTGGGGGACACTCCTGGTGTTGTCTATCGGATGTAGCCTCATTCTGGGTTTCATCAACGGTGTGCTGTTTGTGTCCAGTTCGGGACAGACGGTGGGAGACCGCATCGTCAAACTGCGGAAGGTCGTGGCTGGTCGGGCCGCCCCATCGCTTGGTGCGGCTACAGTGCGCTGGATCATCCCCAACGGACTCAATGTGTTGGGCAATCTGCCCCTCGTGGGGCTGTTCGCCATCGTGGCCTTACTGGTGGATTATCTCTGGCCGCTATGGGACCCCCAGAACCAGACGTGGCAGGACAAAGCCGCTCGCACCCATGTGGAGCGCGCCGATCTGGCGGGTCCACTGGCAACGACACCAGCCAGCGATGATGTGGACGGGTACGGTCGGTGAGACTGGGGCAGTAGCCTAGACCTATGCAGAACCAAAGTGTTTCCCCGGCGCCATTCGGTCGGGTGCTCACCGCCATGGTCACGCCACTAGATGATAACGGTGGCTTGGACCACGCGGCCGCCGCGCAGCTGGCCGTAGACCTGGTGGATTTGGGCAACGACGGCCTGGTCTTGAACGGGACCACCGGTGAATCTCCCACGACGTCTGACGCGGAGAAAGCCGCGCTCATCCGGACCGTGGTGGATGCCGTGCAGGGCCGCGCGGTTGTGGTGGCCGGCACCGGTACGAACGACACCGCACACTCTATTGAGTTGTCACAACAGGCTGTGGCGGCCGGAGCCGATGGGTTGCTGTTGGTGACGCCCTACTACAACAAGCCTTCGCAGGATGGTCTGATCGCCCACTTTCGGGCGGTCGCCGATGCCACATCCGCTCCAGTCATGCTCTATGACATTCCCGGACGCAGCGCAGTGGCGTTGCGCACCGAGACGTTGTTGCGGCTTGCGGAGCACCCAAGGATCGTGGCGAATAAGGACGCCAAAGGTGATCCGTTCGCTGCCCAGCGCGTGATGTCCCAATCCGCTCTTGTTTACTACTCCGGAGACGACGCCCTAAATCTGCCGTTGCTGTCCGTTGGCGCGAGCGGCTTTGTTTCGGTGGTCGGGCATCTAGTCGCGGACAGGTTGGCCGCCATGTTTGCGGCCTATTCCTCCGGTGACGTGGCCGCAGCCAGGGAGATCAGTGACTCGATGGTGCCCATCATTGTGGGTGTCATGACACGCGCCCAGGGCGCTGTCATGGTGAAAGCGGCCCTTGATCTACTCGGTCGGGTCGGTGGCGGTGGCTTGCGACTGCCGCTGCTGGCCGCCGATCCGGGCCAACGCGAACAACTACTACTGGATCTGAAAGCCGGAGGATTTGATCTGTGAACAAGCTTGCGACACCGCCAAAGCTGGGAAACCATGATCTGAGGGTGGTGGCGCTTGGGGGACTTGGGGCTATCGGTCGCAACATGGCCGTCTTGGAATACCGACGCAAGCTTCTCATCGTGGACTGTGGGGTGCTGTTCCCCGATGAAGCACAGCCAGGAGTCGATCTCATCCTGCCTGATTTCGAATACCTCGCGGGGCGATGGGACGACGTCTGTGCCCTGATGTTGACCCATGGGCACGAGGATCACATCGGGGCCGTCCCCTATCTGCTTAGGCACAGACAGGACATTCCCATCTACGGGTCGGAGTTGACCCTGGCACTACTCGCCCCCAAGCTCAAGGAACACAAGATCAAGGCCGACCTGCACCGGGTTGTTGCCGACGAGGTTGTGCAAGCTGGACCGTTCAGTGTTGAGTTCCTGGCTGTCACCCATTCGATTCCCGATGCATTCGCGTTGGCGATTCAGACGCCCGAACACACCGTGCTTCACACCGGCGATTTCAAGCTCGACCAGTTGCCCTTAGACGGCCGGATCACCAACCTTAACGGTTTTGCTCGCTACGGCGATTCCGGCGTCGATCTGTTGATGGTGGACTCCACGAACGCGGAGGTTCCCGGGTATCTGGCCAGCGAAGCCGAGATCGGGACCGTTCTCGATGCGGTGTTTGCCGGTGCAACCGGCCGAGTGATCGTGGCCTCTTTCGCCTCACACGTGCATCGAATTCAGCAGGTGATGGACGCGGCCGTTGCCCACGGTCGCAAGGTGAGTTTTGTCGGGCGTTCGATGGTACGCAACATGAACATCGCAAGGGATCTCGGCTATCTTTCGGTCCCCGGGGATACCCTGGTGCGCCTAGATCGGCTGGCAGACCTACCGGACGATGAAGTGGTCCTTGTGTGCACTGGATCCCAGGGTGAGCCGATGGCCGCCCTGTCTCGGATTGCGAACCGCAATCACCAAATCGAAGTCGGTCCAGGTGACACCATCATCTTGGCCTCCTCTCTCATTCCGGGCAACGAGAACGCCGTAAATCGCGTCATCAACGGCCTCACACACCTCGGGGCCAAGGTGGTGCATAAACAGAACGCGATGGTGCATGTCTCCGGGCATGCCTCGGCCGGGGAACTGTTGACGCTATATAACATCACCAAGCCCAAGAACGTCATGCCAGTGCACGGCGAATCCCGCCATCTGCACGCCAACGCCGCGTTGGCTAAGAAGTCCGGTGTGGCCGCAGAAAACATCGTGATTGCCGAGAACGGCACCGTGATCGATCTAACGCCCGGCGGTGCGGAAGTTGTTGGCCAGATCCCCGTGGGGTTTGTCTACGTTGACGGATCCAGCGTCGGGGAAATCACTGACTCCGCCCTGAAGGACCGGCGCATTTTGGGTGAAGAAGGGTTCGTGAGCGTCGTCGTGGCGGTTGATGTTGTCGACGGCAAAGTGGTGGCTGGTCCGGAAATCTCCGATCGAGGGTTTACCGAGGATCCCAAGGCTTTCGCTGAAGTGATTCCGGCCGTCACCAAAGCGCTGGAGGTAGAGCTAGCCAACGGCGTCACCGACGTGGGCCAACTCCAACAGACCGTGCGTCGTACGGTGGGCCGTTGGGTCGCCAAGACGCACAATCGCCGTCCGATGATTGTGCCTGTTGTCGTCGAGGCGTAGCGCGTCGAACCGACCCTAGGCTGGCGCGTCGGTTTGCAGCAGGTCGCCGAATTCCGCCAACCGTTCCTGGACCGCCACCAGGCCGAACTGCTGTAAGTCCCCGGACCGGATCTCGTCCCAAGTGACCGGAGCCGCTGCGCGAGCCTTTTGCGTGCCGCGGGGGGAATACGGTGCGATGGTGGTTTTGGCCGGCGAGTTCTGGCTCCAGTCCAAGAACACCGAGTTCGTGCGGACCTGCTTGGCCATCCGCCATTGCACCAGGTTGGGATAGCTGGTGTGCATCGCTTGTGCGAGTGTCTTGACGAAGTCGCTGATGACCGCCGCTGGGGTTCCTAACGGGACCGGCGAGTCCTGCGTCAGTTCAATGTACAACTGTAGACCTTTGCTACCGGACAGAACGGGTCGTGCGGCCAGGTCTAGTGGCGCGAGCCGATCAGCGAGCAACAGGGCGACCTCACAACACTCGGACACTGCGGCGCCAGGACCGGGATCCAAGTCCAGCACAATCCGATCAGGGACACTGGGCGTGTCGATACGCCATTGCGGTACGTGAAACTCAAGAACCCCGCCTTGCGCGTAATACGCCAACGAGGGCTGCACGTCCGTATCTTCCAGCACCGGGTAGCGCACCAACTCCCGGCCGAACGGAAACGTGGCAATCCACTCGGGCGCACTGCTAGGCAGGTTCTTCTCGAAGAACGATGGCGCCTCGACCCCGTGCGGCCAACGCTTTCGCGTCAGCGGGCGAAACCGTAGCTGTTCGTGCAGCGCCCCCGACACGGATAGCAAGTACTGCAGGACTTCCGCCTTTGTGGTGCCGTCGGGGTACATGACCCGATCCAAGTTCGTCATGCGCAGCGTCCGGCCGGCAATCGTCACAGCTTGTGGCTTCACTGGTCAGGCCCTAGTTCCGTAGCGCTGGGCAGGTCAGCCGGTGTCAGATCCGGCCGCAGCCGGCGCAACACAGGATGGCGCAGTCGGCCGGCGGGAGTCTTGTGCAGATACTCCACTTCTGCGATCAACAGCGGCTCGACCCACACGTCCGATCGGTCGGCGCCAGCCGATTCAGCCCTTCTCCCTGCTTCGGACCTCGCCGCGTCAGAGGCCGTGACAGCGGGTTCGGCTGCTGAAATTTGCGCTAAGACAGGCAGCAGGGCGGCAGAGATGCGCTCAGAAATCCCAGAGCCGACCGCGCCGACAAAGGTCAGCCCCGTTGGGCCGACCTCGGCCAACAGCAGGGCCCCGACACTATCGGATTGGCCGCGTTGTGGTCGCCATCCCACGATCACCAAGTCTGCGATCGTGCGATGGGCTGCCTTGATCCAGGCTCGACTGCGCACACCTGGCTCGTAGCGACTATCCCGGCGCTTGGCGACAACACCCTCCAGGTTCTCCGCGGCAGTCGCAGCCCACAACGCCGCTCCGTCATCGAACGTCTCAGCGATCCGGATGACCGGATGCTCGAGGTGCAGGTCCACCAGTTTCTCACGACGGGTGACGAAGGGTTCTTGGGTAAGGTCGCGGCCATCCAAGCCAAGGAGGTCAAAAACGACGTACTGCAGGTCCCGTTGCTGGGCAGCGGCATGACCGCGCGGCCCGTGGTGTCGGTTGATATGCGGGGCCAGCGCCGCGAACGAGGGTCGGCCATCTTGATCGAGCATGATGAGTTCGCCGTCCAATACCAGGCTAGTGTGACTTTGGAGCGTGTCCGGCGACCCGAGATCGGTCAGCTCAGGAAACCGCGTGGTCAGGTCACTCTCGTTGCGTCCAGACAACCGCACAGCGTCAGCGTGCACGTTGGCGATAAGTCGGATTCCGTCCCATTTGCACTCATATGCCCA
>JAHZKU010000163.1 GCA_022600255.1 Actinomycetes bacterium
CCGCCTGCGGCTCGACAGAGAAAACTGAGGGAAGAACTCCCCTCAGGAGTCGTCAGTCAGAGTCACCTGTAGTCCGCCAGTGATCCCGACCGCCAAGTTATACAGGAAGGCAAACAGCGTCACGAGGGCCGTGACCAGGATTACCTCAAGCAGCGCCAGGATCGCAGTTGTACCCACAACACGGGAGAAGGAGAACAGTTCGCGGGCGTCGATCGCTTGCGGTCCGTCGCCAGCTACGTCGGAGACCGTGCTGGTGATCGAATCCAACGTGCCACTGGCGGAGAGCATGGCCCACAACACGGTGACGGCAACAATCATCACGACGCCGATCGCGATCGACAGCATGAAGGAGTTCTTCATCACCGACCAAGGATCCAGGTGCGTCACAAAGAGGTGTGCATGCCTCGTTTCTCTTGGCTGCGGGGCCGGGGCCTCAGCTCTGGACATGCTGGCCTCCTTGACTCCCGCGCTGGCAGCCTCTGAACTGGCGGATGTCTGCTCGGCTTCGGCCTTTGTTGGCGGGGTGTCGCGGCGGACGGTTGGCGGACGGTCATCGTTTTCGTTGGTTGCCATGACGCGCGGCGCCTTATCTCCCGTTGAGAGTGTTGGCCCAGATGGATTGGTGCTCAACGCCTACCCCTTCCTTCATACAAACTCGCCAGTCTTACGTGACTCGCCCGGCTCCCCCTGGCGAGCGCTTCGGGCGCAATGGACGCCCGAGTCTGCCTTATTGTCCACCAACGCTGGTGTTCCACCAAGACAGCCTACGAGTCCTTCGACCGAGGCTTGCGGACATCCTCGGCCAAGACCGCAGAATCGTCCTGCGAACTGATGCCGACATTACCGTCCGTTGTGGCTTCTTGTGTGGATTCGCCGACTTCCACTTCGACGCCCGCGCCGGAGTCCGCGGCGACGGAATCGGGATCCTCCATCAGGTCGGCGGCCCGCGCCACCGCAACGACGGACTGGCCCTCCCCCAGTCCCATCAGGGAAACCCCCATGGTGTCGCGGCCAGTGACTCGGATATCTGAAAGTGGCGAGCGAATCACGACCCCAGAGTCGGCAATCGCGAGCACCTCATCACCTTCCTCACAAACGAGAGCTCCCACGAGTCCGCCGCGTTCACTCACCAACCGCATGGCGCGCACGCCCTTGGTGTTCCGACCCTTGGTGGACCATTGCGAGACTTGGGTCCTCTTGCCAAAGCCGGCGTCGGTGATCGTGACGCAGAAGTTTTCGTCCGCTGCGACCTGCATCGACAACAGTTCGTCACCTTCGCCAAGGCGAATGCCGCCCACGCCGCTCGTGGAACGGCCCATCGGCCGCAACTGCTTGTTGTCTGCGGAAAATCTGACGGAATACCCCTTGCGGGAGACGAGGAGCAGATCTTCATCGGCATTGATGAGTTCTGCGGAAATCACCTCATCCGTTTCGGCCAGGTTGATCGCGATGATGCCCCCGGTGCGGGTGGAATCGTAGTCGCTCAACTCAGTCTTCTTGACCCGACCCTCCCGAGTCGCCAGCGCCAGGTATGGGGCATCTTCGTAGGTGCGCAACGCCATGACCTGCGCGATTCCCTCATCGGGTTGGAACGCCAACAGATTCGCCACGTGCTGGCCCCGAGCGTCACGACCCGCCTCTGGGAGTTGATAGGCCTTCGCGCGGTAGACCCGACCCTTGGTCGTGAAGAACAACAACCAGTGGTGTGTTGTGGTCACGAAGAGGTGTTCCACCACATCATCAGCGCGCAGTTGTGCCCCCTTCACCCCGCGCCCGCCGCGGCGCTGCGACCGGTACCGGGCCAACGAGGTGCGCTTGGCATACCCAGATCTGGTGATGGTTACCACTACGTCCGTTTCGGCGATGAAGTCCTCATCAGCCATATCCCCTTCCCAAGGGGCAAAGTCGCTGCGGCGATCATCACCGTACTTCTGGACAATCTCGACCAGTTCCGCCGAGATAATCTCACGCTGGCGTTCGGGGCGCGCCAGAATGTCGTTCAAGTCCGCAATCTTGGCAACCAAATCCTCGTACTCGTCAAGGATCTTCTGTCGCTCCAGCGCGGCCAGTCGGCGCAACTGCATGTCCAGGATGGCCGTGGCTTGGATTTCATCAATCCCTAGGAGCTCCATCAAGCCGGTGCGCGCGTCCTCCACCGTAGGCGAGCGCCGAATCAACGCCACGACCTCATCGATCGCATCGAGCGCCTTGAGATACCCCTGCAGGATATGGGCTCGTTCCTGGGCCTTCCGCAGCCGGAATCGGGTGCGCCGCTGTAAGACCTCAACCTGGTGGGTAATCCAATAACGAATGAACTGATCCAGAGTCAAGGTGCGCGGCACCCCGTCGACTAGGGCCAGCATGTTGGCGCCGAACGTATCTTGCAGTTGGGTGTGCTTGTAGAGGTTGTTCAGCACCACCTGGGCAACCGCATCGCGTTTGAGTTCGATCACCAGGCGCATCCCGGTGCGCGAGGACGAGTCATCACGAACGTCCGAAATACCCGCGATCTTTCCATCACCGACCAGCTCAGCGATCTTGAGCAAGAGGTTGTCCGGGTTCACCTGATAGGGCAGTTCAGTCACAATCAGGGACTGCCGACCTCGACTATCCTCGTCCACATCTACGACGGCGCGCATCACGATGGATCCGCGACCTGTGCGGTAGGCACGATCGATGCCGCTGCGGCCCACGATCAGGCCGCCGGTGGGGAAGTCTGGACCCTTCACCCGCTCGAGCATCGCCTCTAGCGTGTCGGCGGCGCTGGCCTCGGGATTCTCCAATGCCCACAGGGCCGCGTCGGAGATCTCGCGCAAGTTGTGCGGAGGGATGTTCGTTGCCATCCCGACAGCGATTCCCGCCGAACCGTTCACCAACAGGTTAGGGAAACGCGCTGGCAACACCACGGGTTCTTCGGTCTTGCCATCGTAGTTGGCCACGAAATCGACAGTTTCCTCGTCGATGTCGCGCACCATCTCCAGCGCCAACGGTGCCATGCGGCATTCGGTGTATCGCATAGCCGCAGCGGGATCGTTGCCCGGCGATCCGAAGTTCCCTTGGCCATCCACCAACGGGTATCGCAGGCTCCAAGGTTGGGCCAGTCGCACCAAGGTGTCGTAGATGGCGGTATCACCGTGCGGGTGGTACTGCCCCATCACATCGCCGACGACACGCGCACACTTGTTGTAGCCACGATCAGGTCGGTAGCCCCCGTCATACATCGCATAAATCACGCGACGGTGTACCGGTTTTAAGCCGTCACGGACATTGGGTAGCGCCCGTGACACGATCACACTCATGGCGTAGTCCATGTAGGACCGCTGCATCTCAAGCTGCAGGTCTACCGGCTCAATCCCGGAACGATGGCCACCGTCTTCGATGATTGTTGTTTCGTCAGGCACAAGAAACTCCAGCGTTAGATGTCAAGAAAGCGAACGTCGTGAGCGTTCCGTTGAATGAACGAGCGACGAGATTCGACGTCTTCCCCCATCAGCACGGAGAACATCTCATCAGCCTGTGCTGCATCATCGATCGTGACTTGCAGCAGCGTCCGGGTCTGCGGATCCATCGTGGTCTCCCACAGTTCATCCGCGTTCATCTCGCCGAGGCCCTTGTACCGCTGCACAGGGTCGTCCTTCGGGAGTTTTCCGCCCGCCGCCACACCAGCCTCGATCAAGGCGTCTCGCTCTCGATCTGAGTAGGCGTACTGCGGCGTGTCCCGCAGCCACTTGAGCTTGAACAGAGGCGGCTGCGCCAGGTACACGTGGCCCTCTTCCACCAATGGCTTCATGAACCGGAATAGGAACGTCAACAGCAAAGTGCGGATGTGCTGGCCGTCCACATCAGCGTCGGCCATCAGAACGAGCTTGTAGTAACGCAACTGGTCGAGGTTGAACTCATCCTGAACTCCACCACCCAGCGCAGAGATCAATGCCTGCACCTCGGTGTTAGCAAGCACCCGATCGATCCGAGCCTTCTCGACATTCAGGATCTTTCCGCGAATGGGGAGGATCGCTTGTGTTGCCGGGTCACGGCCGCTGCGGGCGCTACCCCCAGCGGAGTCACCCTCAACGATGTAAAGCTCGCACTCCTCCGGATTACGCGAGGAGCAATCGACGAGCTTGCCGGGCAGCCCTGCTCCGCCTAGGAGGCCCTTGCGAGAGCGGGCTAGATCGCGCGCCTTGCGCGCAGCCAGCCGCACCGAAGCCGCATCCACCGATTTGCGGGCGATCATCTTGCCCTCGGCGGGGTTCGCCTCGAACCAGGCACCAAGGTGTTCATTGACAATCTTCTGAACGATGGCCTTGGCTTCAGTGTTGCCTAACTTGGCCTTCGTTTGCCCTTCAAACTGGGGTTCGGCCAACTTGACCGAGATGATGGCGGTCAGGCCTTCCCGGACATCCTCCCCGCTGAGGTTAGGCTGCTTGTCCTTGAGCACCCCCCACTCGCGCGCAAACTTATTGACCAGGCTGGTCAGCGCGGACCGGAAGCCCTCTTCGTGGGTGCCACCGCCGGTTGTGTTTATGGTGTTCGCAAAGGTGTAGACAGATTCGGAGAACGTGTTGTTCCACTGCAGCGCCACCTCGGCACTGATCTGGTCGTCAGGCGAATCAGCCCCGAAGTGGATCACTGACGGATTGGACGCACCCTTGGCGACATTCAGATAGGTGACAAAATCCGCAATCCCGCCGGGGTAGCAGAAGGTCTGCTCTCGTAACGCCGGTTCCTGCGATTCGGCAACCTGTTCTTCGTCTCCCGCCGTTCCCTCCAATGAAACGTCGGCCACCTGAACCGGCCGTTCATCAATAATCGTTAGCGACAGCCCTTTGTTCAGAAACGCCATCTCCTGGAGGCGACGGGCCAATGTCTCAAAGTCGTAGTGGGTGGTCTCAAAGACGTCTGGATCGGCCCAGAATGTGACTCGGGTACCGGACGTCTGGGTGACCTCACCCTTGACTAGGTCGGCCTCCGGTGTTCCCAGCGCGTAACCCTGTCGCCAGACGTACCCTTCGCGATTGATCTGCACCTCCAAGCGTCGGGAGAGTGCGTTCACCACCGAGACGCCGACACCATGCAGGCCACCGGAGACCTTGTAACCCTCCCCACCGAACTTGCCGCCAGCATGTAGCACGGTGAGCACGACCTCGACGGCCGGACGGTTCTCCTGCTCGTGGAGGTCTACGGGGATACCCCGGCCGTTGTCCTGCACTTCAACGCCACCGTCAGCGAGCAGTTTGACGGTGATGGTGTCGCAATGACCCGCCAGCGCTTCATCAACGGCGTTGTCGACAACCTCGTAGACCAGGTGGTGTAGCCCTTTGGCACCGGTGGACCCGATGTACATTCCAGGGCGCTTCCGGACTGCCTCGAGTCCTTCCAGAACGGTAATCGCACTCGCGTCGTAGGACACACACACTCCCATTGGTTGCTGGCGCTCAACCGACGGATAGCAGCAACCATCGCATCGGTGGGGTACTCGAGCGCACCCTGCAATCCGCACCTAGCGCAATCACAAGACGTCAGACTCAACGACAAGCGTGTGAACCACTCCTTGACCAAATACGAACCAGAATCGGTAGCCACAACAGAGATCTGTTGCCGCTAGCCAACGGTGATTATTTGATCGCGGACAGGCGCACCCAACTCGCTCCCACGAGACCCTAGTCTAGGGGGTAGCAAGAGCCGTGCCTAATACCGAGGCCCCTAGAAGCGCCGCTATCGTGAAAAATCCCAGGTAAGCACCCCCCCCACCAACCAAATACTTCAACGCGGCAAGGGCGATTCCTATGTCGTCTAGCGGCGTCGGCCCGACTGGACCCGCCACCGACCGGACTTTTTGCGGCCAGCCCTGCGCACCACAATCTCTGTCACCAAGTCTTCGCCAAGTTCTTCCCGAATCCGGCGCTTGATGGTTTCGGCCTGGTACTCCATCGTGGATTCCCAGCCCGGCGAGTCAGCTGTGACGGTCAACCGGCCCCCGCCCTGTTCGAACTGCTCGTATCCGTCGGCCGAGACATGGCTGGCCACCAGCTCACCAACGATCTCCGCCCACCGACCCGTTAATCCCGCGACAGTCAGGTTTGCTTTGACACCGGTTTGCCGGACCCAGGAGCCCATGGCCGCGTCTAGCGGTTGCGGATCGCGCAGATCTGAACCCGAACCGGAAAACTGCACGCCAGTAGTGGGGGTTGTATACCTGGCGCGCCGACTGGTGCGCGCCTTTGATTTCTCACGCGGCCGCAGTCGGACGCGAGCCAGCGCCACCTCAGCGGGGTCGATCCCGGGATCGTCAGGTGACGCGAGTGAACCCGCATCGGCGGGCAAGTCGGTCTCTCCTCGCGGTTCCGGCGATACGACCGCAGGCAGCAAGGACTCTTGACCTGCCATCGGTTCAGTTGCCATCGCCACTACCTTTCCCAAAACCTGCGCCACCGTGAGCTACTCAGTGAGTTTGCCTGATTACCCTTGGGCGTTGTCGGCCCGAAGGCAGGCAAGATTACCACTCCCGATTCTGCCCCATCTAAGGGACGAGCAGTAGGCAAGAGCGGGCCGGACTCATCATTTGCCGGCTGAAATGTGCGTCTCGCCAGCCGACTTGGCAACCTCGAAGCGCTGGCCGCCCAAACCGGTGGGAATATCCGCCGCAACGGCAGCAGTGATCAGTACCTGATCGGCGGACGAGACACTGTGGGCCAGTCGCTCCCGGCGTTGACTGTCGAGTTCAGCAAAGACGTCGTCCAAGACGAGGATCGGATGATCTTGCGTGATTTCGGTGATCACTGAGAAGGACGCCATTCGTAGTGCCAGGCAAATAGACCAAGATTCGCCGTGACTCGCAAACCCCTTGGCAAGGGTGCCGTCCAAACTGATCTCCAAGTCATCGCGATGCGGCCCGACAAGTGTCACCCCGCGCGCCAACTCAGCGCTGCGCTGGGCAAGCAGCGCCACCCGCAGGGCCGCGGCGACGTCCTCGGAGTTGCGCAAGTCCTGAGTTTCCCCCGTAGAGGAGCGATATTCGGCTGTCAGCTCTGCCGGGATCGGACTGATCTGCTGATATGCGGTTTTCAGCGCTGGTGCTAACCATCGCAGCGCGTTGAGCCGCCCCAACATCAGTTCGGTTCCGGCCGCAATTAGTTGTTCATCCCAGGCCGCCAAGGATGCGGAGATTGCATCGGACCCCCGTCCGGCGCTGGAGCGCAACAGCGCATTGCGCTGCTTCAGGACTCGTTCGTAGTCAAGTCTGAGCCCGGCGTAGCGAGGCGCGACCTGGACCATCAGTTCGTCCAAGAATCGGCGCCGCTCACTTGGGTCGCCGCGGACTAGGCGCAGGTCCTCTGGAGCGAACACCACACACCGGATGTTGCCGAGAGCCTCACGAATCCGGGGGACTCGGTTCTTGTTCACACGAGCTTGGTTGGCACCAGTGCGGTTCAGGGTTACCTCAACCGAAATCGGTCTGGAGTCGACTTTTGCAGCCACCTGAATCAGCGCCGCCTCACGTCCCTGCCGAATCAACGCCGCATCCGAGGAGACCCGGTGACTGGACAACGTGGCAACGTAGCCAATCGCTTCCACGAGGTTGGTCTTGCCTTGCCCGTTGGGCCCAACCAGCACGCTGGGCCCACTGGGCAACTCCAGGGATGCCTTGCCGTAGGACCGAAAATCTGTGAGGGCTATGTGGGATACCCACATCCCGGACCATCACCCGCCAAGTCGAACCGGCATCAGCAAGTAGCGATAGTCGCCAGACTCGGCGCCACTCAGCACCGCTGGTTTCATCGCGGTTGTGAAGGACAGTTTCACGGAATCGTCCCCAAGAACACCCAAGCCATCGAGTAGGTAATCGGGGTTGAAGGCGATCTCAATCGGTTCTCCCTCAACCGAACATTCCAGCGACTCACTGGCTTGCGCATCATCACCGGTGCCTGCGCGCAGCAGCACCTCACCATCACTGAACGCCAACCTGATTGGGGTGGTGCGTTCAGCGGCCACCAACTTGACGCGCTTCACCGATTCCATCAGATCGTGGGTGTTGGTCACCGCCACTGTGTGTGCTTCGGAGGGCAGGAGTTGCTGGTATTTGGGGAAGTCGCCACTTAGCAAGCGCGTCACCAGTTCACGGCGAGCGCTCGTGAATCCGATGCGGCCGTCGTCGTCGCCCCCAAGCGCCAGACGTACCGTGTCGGTACTGCCCAGCGACCGGCCAAGGTCGGCCAGTTGTTTCGCCTTCACCAGGGCCGCCTGGTCGATGCTCGGATCCGCGGATTGCCACGGGATTTGTCGTACAGCCAACCGATAACGATCCGTGGCAGCCATGTTGATGGAATCGGCTGTCAATTCCACCCTGATCCCAGTCAAGACCGGCAAGGTGTCATCACGACTGGCTGCAATCGCAACCTGTGCAACGGCATCTGAAAACACCCCGGCCGCGACTTCACCAGCGAGCGGTGGAATCTCAGGGAGCGCCGGATAGTCCTCAACCGGCAGCGTGGGCAAACCAAACGTGGCGCGGCCGCAACGGACCGTGACCCGACTCCCATCTAGGGCCAGCTCGACTGGCTGAGCCGGCAGGGCCTTGGCAATATCGGCCAGCAAGCGACCCGAGACCACGGCCACGCCGGGTTCGTCGATCACGGCGGACACGGATGATTGACCGGCCACCTCTAGATCAAAGGCAGACAACTGCAGGGAGTCTGCTGAGGCCGTGATCTTGACGCCCGCAAGAACTGGTGTTGCTGGACGCATGGGCAGAGTCCGCGCGGTCCATCCAATTGCTTCTGACAACTCCGACTGTTCAACCCGGATCTTCATCCCTGCCCCTGCCTGTCGTTCGAGTCCTCACGATGGATTCGAAATAACCAATTGCTACATGGTAGTCGACCCTCAGCGGATTCTGACCCACCGTTGCACGTCACTCCTAGGCATCCACATCCGCAATTAGAGTCGAGTTGTTCAAGAGTTGAATTGGTAGTCGTAGTAGTAGGGACTGTGGATACTGTGGAGGGAGGCCAGATTGCCTAGTCGCTAGGCGTGCCTTCATCCTCATGGGTTGTGGACGAGCAAGCTGGGCTTGTGGATCACTGCGGATTGTTTCGTTGGCAAGGGGTAGTTCTCCACCTTTGTCACGAACTACAAGATTGTGTTTACAACGACCATCCACAGGCATTACACAGGCACGGTTGCTGCAAACTGCAGTGTTTTCGTCGCCTTTCAGTCGTGATTTTCCTC
Organism: Actinomycetes bacterium; assembly: GCA_022600255.1. GTDB lineage: Bacteria > Actinomycetota > Actinomycetes > S36-B12 > JAHZKU01. The sequence continues at coordinate 9,229 of JAHZKU010000163.1, forward strand.
CGTCGTTGACACACGGTTCCCGTGGGTATTTCCAGCCGGTGGTCTCTTACGGGATACCTTCGGCCGGAACCTCTTCCACCCAAGGAGATCTCCTCTTGGAGTCGTTGTGGCGGGACCGTCTAGTAGTACGGGCCGACTGCCGATCTTGCTCGACGAAGTCGGGTTTGTGCGAGTCCTCCCGACTGTGTGCGGTCATCTGCTGGAAGGCGCGGACACTCCACAGACCGAAACTCTAATATTTGACCGGTGTCCCTCGCTCTCTGGTTGATTGCCGCAGTTATTGCAGTGTTGGCAGTGTCATGGCTGGCCGATCGGTGGAACACATCTCCGCCATTACTCTTGATCATCTTCGGACTGGCGGCCTCGTTCCTTCCGATTGTTCCCAACTTTGAGTTGGAACCGGAGATCGTCCTGATCGGGATCCTGCCTCCACTGCTTTTCAGCGCCGCCTACAACACATCGTTCATTGATTTCAAAGCCAAGCGGGCCACGATTGCCTCGCTGTCGGTGGGCCTGGTGATCTTCACGACCGTGTTTGTGGGGGTCGTGACTTGGCTATTTGTGCCGGACATCCCCTTGGCAGCTGGCTTCGCGTTGGGAGCCATTGTCGCTCCTCCGGACGCGGTTGCCGCGACCGCCATTGCCCGTCGTGTCGGCATGCCCACCGCGATCGTGCAGATTCTGGAGGGCGAAAGCCTGATGAACGACGCGACTGCGCTCACGGCGTTGCGCACGGCGATCGGGGCCGTGGCGGGCACAGTGACGATTCTGCAGGTGGGGCTGCAGTTCTTAGTGGCCGCGGGCGGGGGCATTGTGATCGGCTTGGCTTTTGCCTTGGTCGGGAGTCGGGTGCGCATGGCGATCAAGAACCCGATTTACGACAGCGCCCTTTCCTTCGTTACGCCCTACCTGGCGTATGTCTGCGCCGAGGCCATCGAAGCCTCAGGAGTGGTGGCGGTGGTTATTGCGGGTCTGCTGTTCGGTCACAAGGCCCCTCTCCTGCAGAGCGGCACAGCTCGTCTCACGACAGAGGCGAATTGGCGCACCGTGTCGTTCGTTTTGGAGAACGGCGTCTTCCTTCTGATCGGACTGCAACTCCCCACGATCGTGGAGGGCGTGGAGAAGGACGATGTGACCTGGCCTGCTCTGTTGGTGGCGTGCGCGGCTGTGTACTTGCTGACGGTTGTGACGCGGTTCGTCTGGGTCTTCGGGTTTGGCAGTGCCGCCAAGTGGGGTTGGTTGCGCCGCAGTGGTGGCGTGGCCACGTGGTCTGGGATGACGGTTGTTTCCTGGGCAGGGATGCGGGGCGTGGTCACACTTGCTGCGGCCCTGACGTTGCCCACCGACCTCACGAACCGGGAGGCCCTAATCCTTATTGCTTTCTTCGTTGTTGTGGTCTCGTTGCTGCTGCAAGGCACGACGCTGCCCTGGTTGGTAAAGGCTTTGCGGCTACGGCCGCCAGATGCGGGGGAGCAGGCCCTGCAACAAGCCACACTCCTTGCCGATGCATCCCGGGCCGGAATGGCCGAACTGCAGGTGATCCTGAACACCTCAGCAAAGCCCGTCCTTCCCGGTGTCGTGGAACGCCTCGAAGCCTATGTGCGAGACCGAAAGTACGCCGCTTGGGAACTTGTTGCTGCCCCCGGCGACACCGAGGCACCGGTGGCTACCTACACCAGACTGCGACTGCGGATGCTGCGCTCCGAGCGTGAGGCGGTAGTGGCAGCCAGGGATTCCGGCAAATACGACGATGAGGTGATCCGCAGGGTGATTCGGGTCTTGGACGTTGAGGAGGCCATGCTGGATACACCCGCGATTGCCGGATCACAGCGCGAGCAACCGCTGGAGCCGGGCGAGGGTCGGGGCACTGATTGCCAGCATTTCGCAGCCGCTCAGGATCTGGCGGTGCCGGCCGTGCTTGCGTGTAGTGATTGCGAGAACAAGGGTACGGTTCCAGTCCATTTCAGGATGTGTTTGACCTGCGGCAAAGTTGGGTGTTGTGACTCTTCGGAGGGTCAGCATGCTTACCATCACTACGCTGAGACTGGTCACCCCGTGATTCGCAGCGTCGAGCCAGGCGAAGCATGGCGATGGTGCTTTGCGGACGAGATCGTGGCATCCGCAGCCCATAATCGGTCTGACTAGCGCGCGAAGGCCCGATTGGCGCGCGCCTCCGATTTGATCCGTGTGGTCAGGTCCGAGACCTGGTTGTAAAGGCTGCGCCGCAGGGCAATCTCTTTGCGAATTTTGCGCTCCGCATGCATCACGGTGGTGTGGTCTCGTCCGCCAAACTCTTGGCCGACCTTGGGCAGTGACAGGTCGGTCAGCTCCCGACACAGATACATAGCGACCTGCCTGGCGGTGACCAGCGTGCGGCTTCTTGATGGACCACACAGGTCTTGCACGGAGAACCCAAAGTACTGGGCCGACTGGGTCATGATGACTCCAGCAGATATTTCTGGCCGAGACTGGTCGTGAATGAGGTCCTTGAGGACGTCGCGGGCCAACTCCAACGAGACCGGCGTGGCATTCAAGCTGGCGAACGCCGTTACGCGAATCAGTGCCCCTTCTAGTTCGCGAATGTTGGACGAAATGTGGTCGCCGATGAATTCCAGGACATCGTCAGGAACGTGCATCCCGTCTTGCAGGGTCTTCTTGCGCAGGATCGCGATCCGCGTCTCCAAGTCCGGTGGTTGCACATCGGTGATCAGGCCCCATTCGAACCGTGAGCGCATCCGGTCTTCGAAGTCGGGCAACTGCCGGGGGTGAATGTCGGAGGTGACCACGATCTGCTTGCTGTTGTTGTGCAGTGTGTTGAAGGTGTGAAAGAACTCCTCCTGAGTCTGGACCTTGCCGCTCAGGAACTGGATGTCGTCGACCA
>JAHZKU010000164.1 GCA_022600255.1 Actinomycetes bacterium
CAATACACAAACTGGCAAGCGGCCCTTGAAGAATCCGGCGGGCAGGGAACTGAACTGGTGGTCTTCATCACTGATGGAGATCCCAGTGCGGCAACTTCTAACGGTAAAAGTAACCAAGGCATCGACCCACCGCCGCACGTTCCTGACTACCTCATCAAGCTTGATCGCAGTGACGGTCAGGATTACTCGTTTTGGAAGGGGATCAACGCCGCTAATGACCTGAAATCCTCAGGAAGAAATCCAAGACTTCTCGCAGTCGGTGTCGGCAAGGCCCTAAACAACAGCTCCAGCTTAAATCGGCTGAAAGCAGTTGCAGGCCCAGACGTGTATGACGGCAACGGCGACTTCGACATCAACGTGGATGACGTAACCACGGTCCGCGACTTTAACAAGTTGGGGGAGTCGCTCAAGAAGGTGGCGACCGAGCTATGTTCCCCATCGGTCACAATCACCAAGTTGGCCCAGACAGCTGATAGTGCCCAATACGTACCGGCAGCCGGCTGGGACATGCGGGTCAATCCCACAGTTCCCAGCGGTACCTACACTTGGACTCAACCGGACAAGGGGGACCCGCCGGGGCCCAAGACGTTGTCCACAGACAATAACGGGCAAGCGCAGTTTCAATGGGAACCGTCGGGTTCGGTGACTTCGACTGCGCAGATCTCCGAGACCAGTAGAAGTGGATATACGTTCAACTCGGCCAGCTGCCGCAGGTTGGATGACGGTGTCCCATCCAATGACCCGCCTTTTGTGAATGGGTCAGCGACTTTCACCTCCAAAGACTTCAACATTCCGGTGGGCCCCGAGGCCATTGTTACGTGTGAGTATCGGAACAGTTTTAACTACGCTCCGGGCATCTCACTCACGAAGAGAGCTACGGACGATCCAGTGCGCGGTAACGCGAACGGTTGGAACCAGACCTACACATTCGAGGTGAAGAACACCGGCAACGCACCCCTAAATGGTGTTGCGGTCTCCGACAGCAAGTGCCAATCTATCTCCGGGCCAAGCGGAGATACGAACCAGGATGGTTGGCTGGATCAAGCAGAGACGTGGACGTATACCTGTGCTCGCAAGATTAGTCACCCAACGACGGATCAAGATGTCACTGCCCCGAACACGGCAGATGTTATTGCCGTCGACCCAAATAAGACCCCTGTCAGTGCGACAGCCCAAGTCTCCGTCTCGGTCAAGACACCGGCGATTAAGGTAGACAAGGTTGCGAAGCGCCCAAATGGCACCGTGATCGATCCAACGGATGAGATTCCCGCGGGATCACTGGTGACATATGAGTACACGGTCACCAATACGGGAAACGACACACTGCAAGACATTCAAATTAGTGATGACAAGTGTGCAACGTTAGTCCGTACCAGTGGAACCGGCACCCAGCTAGCTACCACGGACACTTGGGTCTACGAGTGCACCACGGCATTGCAGCCGCCAAGCACCGAGGCCGTTGTCAGGAATACCGTGACGGTCTCCGGCTTGTGGTCTAACCCCCAGTCCCGCACCCAGAACAACGGCCGGGTTACCGATACGGACGTGGCTGAGGTCAGGGTTAAGAAGTCAGCCACCATCAACGTCGTGAAGCAGGTGACAACTGGCCAAGGCAGTCAAGATTTCGAATTCACCGCTACAAGCACGGACGGCAATGTGCCTGCCGCCGATGCCAGCTTTAATCTGAACCCGGATGGATCACCTTCGACGAGTACGCGCAGCATCGTGGTTGAACCCGCGCCTGGCGGCTCGGATTACGTGATCACTGAAATAGGGAACCCGGGTCCGGCGGGGTGGGAGCTGACAAATCTAACCTGCACCCTGAGCGCTGGAGGTTCGGAAAGCACAAATGTTGGAACCGGTGTGGCTGACCTCACCCTCTCCGCGGGGGATGCCGCAACATGCGTCTACTCGAATGAGAAACTCGCCGCACTATCGGTGACGAAGATTGCCCCAGGCGACGCTGAGACCTTTAACTTTACGGCAAACCACAACCCAGGCAGCATCTCCCCGGGGAACTTCGATCTTGATGACGGCCAGTCGCAATCCTTCGTTGACTTAGAGCCAGGCACCGTCACGATCACAGAGACACCCATTCCTGGTGGATGGGCGTTGAGTCAGATCTCCTGCGGGACACATCCGGTTGCGGCAAATATCGGTGCTGGCACCGCCGAGATCGATCTAGCCTACGGCGATGATGTGCATTGCACGTTCACTAACCGCCAGACGACCGGGGCGGCCAGCCTTACCGTAAACAAGATCGCCAACCCAGCCGATGGCACGGACTTTGCGTTTACTGCCGACGGCGCAAATGGGGGTGTGCCTCCATCAGACCAATCGTTCGACCTGTCGCCGAACGGTGGCCCAGCCAGCCTTACCATCCCAATCACCCCGCAAGTCGGCGGTGAGGTCTTCACGATTGCCGAAGTGCTAACGCCCGAACAAGCGCTGGAATGGACACTGGAAGACATAAGTTGCGTGATCAACGGTTCGCCCGCGGGAACCCGCACCGGCGATGCAGTCGAGCTGACGATCAGCCCCGATGAAAAAGTAGTTTGTACTTTCAGCAACAAGGATGCCGCCTCGCTCACGGTGGCCAAGGCGGCGCCGGCCGGTGGTTCCCTGAGTTTCCCATTCAGCTGGAGCGTCACGTCACCAGGCCTCTTTGACCTGACGAATGCTAGCTTCGCAAGCACCTTCCCACTAGATAGTGGTTCCTATCGAGTTGATGAACTCACCAGCAGCGCTGCCTTTCCCACCGACTGGTACCTAGCTGCCGGCCGACCGTTCTGCAATGGAACAGCCGCCCCGCCGGCTTACAGCGGATCAGGGGTGGACATTAATGTTGCACCGGGTGAGGATGCCTTTTGCCTCTTTGTTAACTTCTACGACTACCAGCCAGCTATCCAACTGGTTAAGACTGTTGATCGCACCCAGATTCTCGACACCTCGGGGACCGCTGCTCAGTACACCTACACAGTGACGAATACCGGCAACGAGATCGTCACACCGGTTGGGAGCGTTAATGACATGGTTGTTGATGATGAATGCAGCCCTGTCACACGCGTCTCCGGGTCAGGGACCGAGTTAGCCGTTGGTGACTCGTGGGTCTTTGAATGCTCGATGACACCCGGCACGGATGTCACGAACACCGCTGTGGCGACGATGCAGGGTCTCATCTCAACCGAAAAAGTCACCTCGACTGATCAGCAAACTGTTAGCTTGCTGGAGCCAGAGCTCGAAATCAACAAGACAGGTGACACCGACACCGTTTACGCCGGCGATACCGTGACCTATTCCTACGAAGTGCGCTCGACTGGCCCGACCCCCTTCGAGAATCCCAGCCTGTCGTCTCGAGACGAGTGGGTAACCGACGACAAGTGCAGCCCAGTGACCTACGTTTCTGGGGACATCAACAACGACGATGTTCTGGATACCAACGAAGTCTGGCGGTTCACGTGCGCAACAGCAGTGAGCAGTGACACCACCAATACCGGCTCCGTCACAGCCACACCCTTCCTGGCCACTTCTCCCCAGAGCGGTGCAAAACAGGTTGGCACACCACTGACCCGTACCGACACGTTCGCAGTCAAAGTGATCACACCGGGTATAGCCATCACCAAGGCAGCTGCCGCCCCAGAGGGAGACATGATCGGTGACACCTTGTTGGTGCCAGCTGGCACCAACGTGACCTTCACCTATGAGGTGACTACTGGCGCAGCTGATACACCAATGCGCGCCATCGGCGTCACTGACGATAAATGCGCACCGGTGACTTACAAATCCGGTGACACGAATAAGAACGGTCTAATCGATACTGATGAGACCTGGACATACACGTGTGACCAACTCTTCGCGCTGCCCCAACCAGTGACGACCAATACTGGGTCGATCATCGCCGTGGAACCAATCCTTGGCCAACAACTCACCGCAACGGCCCAGGCCAAGGTTCAGGCCTATGCCGAGCAGATCAACATTGAGAAGAGCACTGATACGGGTATCGTCGCCGTCGGTGATCGCGTGACTTATCGCTACGAAGTGACGAATCCGGGTTACCCCCCGCTTTCAGATATCGTCGTAACTGACAATCGGTGTGACCCTGTGGAATATCAAAAGGGCGATACGAACGGGGATGGCAAGCTCCAACCGGACGAGACGTGGTCCTATGCCTGTGTCACCAATCTTTCGGAAACCACGACGAACACCGCCACTGTGACAGGAAGGCCGCCACACGGTGGGACCGTCACAGACATATCGACGGCAGTGGTAAAGACACTGGATCCAGCGAAGGCTGGCATCGCTGTGACGAAGAAGGCTTCCAGTACCAGCGTCAAGAAAGGAAGCGCCGTCACTTACACCTACAAGGTGCGAAACACGGGATCGATAGCGCTCGACGAAGTGGAGTTGACTGACGACAAGTGTACAAACCCCAAGTATGTGCGCGGCGATGATGATGGGAACGGCCTGCTGACCTCCGGCAAGGAACGTGAGGAGTACTCAAAGGAAGTCTGGACCTACACCTGCACACAAACGATTGACACCAAGACGGTCAACACCGCCATTGCCACAGCCCAACCCGAGGCCCAAGGCCACCGGATCGGCGCTAGGATCAGCGACAACGACAATGCAGTCGTGAAGGTGCCAGGTGGCGGTGGGAACAATCCTGCTATCACCGGTGCCCAGATTCTGGGCTGGCTGATGGCCGGTATCCTCCTACTTGTCGCGGGAGCGGTTCTGCGCAGAAGGCGGCAAAGCTAGAGCACTGCCAAAGGCGGCGACTTCACGTTCGGACGGGTTTGCCCGGCTGCCGGAATACGTTGCCTCAGGGCCCGGTGAATCCAGGTCGTTGGGGCGATAGCTTCCACTGTCGCCCCGACCCTCAGACCGTCGGGGATCTGCAAAGATCAGCCTGACTCGTACTGGATATCGCCGGTCAATATCTGCGGGGCATGGCGATCATCAATACCGTCACGGACTGCTCGGGGCTGGCATCGGGCAGCTGGGGGGTGAACCCTATCTACTAACCAGCGTGGGCTACACATACCGGATTGAGGTCATCCGCGGTAACCATGTGCATCGTGCCGGGGACCACGGCCACCGGCGTAGGCGAACGGCTGCCCTCCCGTAGCCTAGAAGTCCACACCCTTCCTCGATGTGACGCCCTGAGGCCACCAGTATGAATTCCGACACCTATGCAACGCCAGTCCTGGCCTGGTATGACGCCCACCGTCGGCGTCTGCCCTGGCGGGCCGAGCCTGGACAAGCGGTCGATCCGTACGTCGTCTGGTTGTCCGAGATCATGTTGCAGCAGACCACGGTGGCGACGGTTCAACCGCGATTCGCCGCATTCCTGGCACGCTGGTCAACAGTCTCAGACTTGGCGGCCGCCAGTCTGGACCAGGTGTTGGTCGAATGGCAAGGCCTGGGCTACTACGCCCGCGCCCGGAACCTGCACCGCTGCGCCGAGGTGGTGCACAACGAATACGGCGGCCGCTTCCCCATGGAAGTCGATCAGCTACGGCAACTGCCTGGGATTGGTGCCTATACAGCCAAGGCCATCGCTGCGATCGCCTTCAATCAGCCCGTCCTGCCCGTGGACACCAACGTCGAGCGCATCGTGGCCCGGTTGTTCGCCATCGACGCCCCCTTACCTGGAGGCAAGGCCCTGATCGCAGCGCGAGCGGCTGGGCTTGCCGACCCACACCGCCCCGGGGATTTCGCACAGGCCCTAATGGATCTGGGGGCTAGCACCTGCCAGCCGCGTCAGCCTGCTTGCCACAACTGCCCGCTGGAAGTGGTGTGCGAAGCCGCCGATGTCGGTCCGGAGCTGTTTCCGGTCAGGGCGGCAAAGAGGCCCCGACCCCTGCGAACCGGCACGGTGTTCTGGTTGGAGAACCCCCACGGAGAGGTGCTCCTGCGGCGACGACCGGACAGCGGGCTCCTTGGGGGGATGACCGAGTTCCCCTCCACCGCATGGGAAGAGCGCGCCAACGCCAGCGTTGAGCAACTCGCGTCCGCCGCGCCGCTCCCCTCTGAATGGACCGCCACCGCAGGCCAGGTGGATCACACTTTCACTCACTTCCAGCTCACGCTCCGCGTTGTACGCGGAGTCAGCCAAGCCGATCCGCCAGCAGACGCGTTCTGGGTACATCCGGATGCGTTCGCCGATCACGCCTTACCCACGGTGATGAAGAAGGTCGCCCGGCATGTACTCGCCCAGCCGTGAATGGCCGGTGATTCCATGCGCCGAGGCGGACTCAGCGCGGTGACCCGCAGGACTAGATACCCCCCGCGATGTCGGTCCGATGCTGCGATCCGGTCAGGTTCACGTGAGCAACACCACGATAGGCGGCGTCGCGGGCCGCTGGAACGTCTGCGGCGAGGCCCACGACCGACAGCACCCGACCACCCGCGGACACGTACTGGGCTGTCGTGTCTTCCACGACAGCCTCGACCTCATCGGGGGTCTCAGCGAAGGCGGTGCCAGCATGCAGCACGTGTACGCCGATTTCCCGATTGGCCCCCGCCAAGCCCGTGATCGGATCACCGGTTTCGGGCCGTTTGGGATAACCCGCGCTGGCCACCACCACGTTGACCGCGGCCCCCGGCATCCACGTGGGCGCTGGCAGGTCAGCGAGCGTGCCTCGAGCAGCAGCCTGCAGCATTACCCCTAGGGGGCTGTCGAGCAGTGCGAGGACAGCTTGAATCTCCGGGTCGCCGAACCGCGCGTTGAACTCCACAACACGCAGACCCTGGGAGGTCAGTGCCAAACCGCAATACAGCACGCCCAGGAACGGCGTCCCTCTGTCTGCCATTTCAGCCAACGTGGGGCGCACCACCTCGGCCATGATGTCGGCCACCAGATGCTCATCAGCCCAGGGCAGCGGCGTGTAGGCTCCCATGCCGCCGGTGTTTGGTCCCTGATCGGCATCACCCAGTCGCTTGAAGTCCTGCGCTGGCAGCAACGGCACCGCATGGAAGCCATCGGTTACGACAAACAGCGACACCTCGGGTCCGTCGAGGTATTCCTCTACCACCACGTCATGCCCCTGAGCCAAACAGACTTCTGCGTGTTCCAGGGCGGCCACGCGGGCGTCGGTGACCACCACACCCTTCCCGCCTGCCAAGCCATCATCTTTCACGACATACGGAGCGCCGAACTCGGCGAGCGCGTGCTCTACCTCTTCCTGGTTCACACACTTGCGACTGGCTGCCGTGGGAACGCCTGCGGCCGCCATCACGTCCTTGGCGAAAGCCTTGCTGCCTTCTAGTTGCGCGGCGGCACCCGATGGCCCGAAGCAGTCGATTCCGCGAGTGCGCACCTCATCGGCCGCACCGTTCACCAACGGCAACTCTGGCCCGATCACCACCAAGTCCGCGTCCTGTTCTTGGGCTAGATCGGCCACCGCAATCGGGTCGGCGACGTCCACCGGCACCACGGTGGCATCTGCCGCAATCCCGGCGTTTCCGGGGGCCACCACTAACTCGGTCACGAGAGGGTCTGCTGACATGGCGCGCACCAGAGCATGCTCGCGGGCGCCGGATCCGATGATAAGTACCTTCATAACAACCAGCCTACGTCCCTGCACGCCACACCCATCAGCCCCGCCGTTGGAGCCTGCCACCACGACTCCGCCCAGGATTTCGCAGCACCGCTGGAGCCGGTGAGCCGGGTGCCGTCGACTGGGATTCTTCGGGCAGTGGCGTCTCGACGAGGGTGGGTTGCTAGTGGGCCCTTGCGGCCCACGAAGCTCAAGAATCGATCTTGCTCTTCACCCAAGAGTCACGAACCTTGGGCCCGAGGGGCAAGGGCTCTTAGCAGTTACTCCTTCGGTGACCGGTTACTGGGAGGAAGTTCGGTTCCTGGCGGGGCAGTGCCGGCTGGCTATTCCCGACCGGCCGCGTAGAACCGGCGTCCGCTGATCTGCGCCACCTCGATCTCCACAAAGTGGGCCTTCTCGGAGATGAACCAAGGCCGCAGCGGCAGGTTTTCCAGCTCGACGGCTTCGTCGTCGTTGTCCACAATTCTTGAGTAGCCGGTGACCACCACACTCCACGCGATGTTGGTGGCGTCGGAGTGGTCGTCGGCTTCAAAAGCGACTGCCGCATTCACTGCCAGCGATGCCAGCTTGGAGCCCGCGGCCGTCCGGAAAAAGATTCGACCCTCGTGCACCACATAGTTCACAGGGAAGATATCCGGATTCCCGGCAACGGAGACAGCCAACCGACCTAGTTCCTGCATTGCCAACAAGTCCCAGCACTCGGACTCATCGATAGATTCCATTTCGTGCTGCAGTTCATAAACCATGCCCCCCATCCTGCCACCATTGCGCGGTTGGACCATCGCGACCTTCCGAATGACTGATTCCAGTTGCGGATCCCGAAGCTGCACAAGGGCTCGTTCTTGCGTATGCAGAGCCCGGCTGGCCGAGCCCTAGGCGACCCTACTGTTCGGCAGCGGGCTGCGGAGCGTCACCTTCACGATGTTCCCGCTGCTCGATCACACCCCACCGCCGAGGCGCTGGGCACCAGCAGTGGTACTCATAGCCCTGGGGACACACGTCAGCTACGTCGTCGCCGCTGCCGTCGTGGGCACACCATGCAGGAGCGGGACGCTCACCCCTTACCGTGGTGGGAATCCGAGAAGGTGTTGGTCACGACGACCAGCCCCTTCTTCCCCTTGACAGTGACCTTGCCCCTCTTGGTGCTCGGCTTGCCGCCGCGTTTGCTGTAGGTGGTCTTCTTCGCCTGCCAGTCCTTGGTCTCTTTAACCGTGCACTTGGATCCGGCGGGCACGACGACCTTCTGCGTTTTCGACGCCCGGACGGTGAACCTCTTGTGCCGCCGCGGCAGGTCGACACGCCACCGGTCCCGGCCCTTGCCCGCGACACACGCCGTCTTGAAGCCGTAGTCGGCCTTGTCCGGCACGGCACCGCCCTGCACCTTCCTGCGTACCCGCAGGTTTCCGGCCTTGAATTTGTTCGTCGCTGTGACCGTCACCGCGGGCTCCTCCTCGGAGACGGGAATTGCCGCAGAGAGCTTGCTGGGAGACACGGATGACTTGCCTGCGCCGGTGTCGCCGAGCTCCTTGCCCCAGCACAACGTGCCCATGGGCAGCGGGTCAGCCAGCGTCTTCGACTTGCCAGCACGCAGCGTGAACGTCTCGCGGAGGACCCGTTCGCCGCGGAATTCGCAGATCACGCGGATCCGGAACCTGGCACGCTTGGTCAGATCAGCCGCGGCGCCGCGGACCTCCTTGGATACCGTGAGGCGCCCGGCGGGGAAGGGATTGTCGACCTCGACGACCACCGGGGTGCCAGTGGCCGACGGGACAGTCACGGTCGCAACCAGTCGCGGCAGCGTCACCGACGCGTTGCCCGCCGATACCTCATGGATGGCGCAGACCGCGCCGACCGGCAGACCCGAGACCGTGGCCTGCAGGTTCTTGGGCGTGAGGCTAACCGTCTGCTGCGGCACATCAACTCCGCCCAAGGTGCACGAGATCGTGAAATCGAACGGACCCTCGCCGTACTTAGCAGCCTCTCCGGACAGGGTCTTCACGAGCTGGATGGACCCGGCGTCGAACGTGTTCACCGCCCGGATCGTCACCTCCGGCTCACCGACCTGAATGGTCAGTGGGTTGGCCGGCCCGTGATTCACCGACACGGCGGTAGCACCGCTGCTGTCGATCTCGGTCGCCCAGCAACGAGCATCCACAGGCATCGGATCATTATCCAGACGGACGGACTCCCCTGCGCGCAGCGTCACCTCGCGGGCAAGTATCTCCTCGGTGCCACCGGCGATCAGATCGCGCTCACATCGCACGTTAAGCACAAATAGCGCGCCGGACATGGACTCGGCGGCTGCGCCGTCAGTTGACTTCTCCAGCGTGATGTATCCGGCAGGGAAGTCATTGACCGCCGGAGCGTAGGCGGGATCCACAGACACGTCCTGCGTGCTTACGTCGGGAACCGTGGCGAACCCGACGACGTTGGGCTGGGGCATGGAGGCGCTGCCCACGGTCTTCTCCTGGATCACGCAGGATGCCCCAACTGGCAGGTTCTTGATAGCGTCCTCACGGTTGGTCGGGGTAAGCACGGGTGTGACGCTCGGAATGACGTAACCCCCCACCGAGCATTTCGTCTCGAACTCGAACGGTCCCTGCGCCCAGATCGCAGCCTCGCCGGTGAGGTTCTTGGTGATGACGAGGCTACCTATCTCGTTGCCGCCGGTCGGATAATTGTTGTCGACGGTGACGGTCGCATCCGGGTCGGCGTCGGTCAGGGTCACCGGATTACCGGTGTCGTTGGAGATGGTCACGCTGGCAGCGCCCAACGAGTTGCTCTCCGACGCCCAGCAGCGGGCGCCCCGCGGCAGGCCGGCGAACCACTGCGACGTCTCGCCGCCCTTCAGCTGCACCGTCTCGTTCAGGATCTCTTCGGTTCCGCCGCCGGCGAGATCTCGTTCGCAGACGATCGTGATGTCGAAGTCACGCCGTAAGGAGCGGTTAGCGAACCCTCAAGCCAGTTGCCCGCGCGGTTGTGCGACAGATCCCGCGCTAGGGGGGCAGCCGATGTGCGTTGGTAGCCTTTCCCTTATGCAGAACTGTCCCCTGCCCGATGTCCTCGCCACCCGTGGCTGAGGCAGGCGCGCAGCGCGCAATACCCCAGAAGCGGTTCGGTCCGGCCCGCCGGATGGCGGCTCGCATCGCGGGTAGCGGACCGCTGGCTAACACCCGCAGAACGTGGGATGAGAATCAGGTGGATCGCAACCTGCCGCTCACACGATCCCAGAAGGCGCAGCTCGCCGGATACTTAGTGCTGCGAGACTACGCCGCTGGGCAGTTTCCGCCCCCAGAACCCGTGGATCAGCAGGAGACCTTCGCGGCCGAGGAAGACTACCGAGAGCTCACTCCCGGCATGACCGCCGCAGATGTGGCAAGTGTCGAGATGCGCAAGCCGTTCTGGGGGCAGGAAACCACCGGATACCTGGAATCTTTCGGCAAGATTGTGCAGGCACTCGGCCAGGCCGAATTGGCGCCCCCAGCCCAACTGTTGGAGTTGGGCGGTGGCTCTGGGTGGACCGCCGAATTCTTGGCGTTGATGGGATACCGCGTGGTGAGCACCACTATCGCGCCGGACGACGTTGCCTCCGGGCAGCGTCGCGTGGCCTCAATCGCGGCAAAAGGGCTGGACGCGGAGTTGGAGTTCGCCGTGTCAGCTATGGAGGATGTCGCCACACAAGTTGCCGTGCAAGACGAGTTCGATGGGGTATTCGTTTTCGAGGCCCTGCATCATGCCTTCGACTGGCGGGCAGCTCTGCGGTCCGCACATCGCACGCTACGAACTGGCGGAAGAATCTTGATCTGTAACGAGCCGAACGTCAGCCACACGGTGGTTTCCTACCGCGTGGCGCAGTTGACCGGTGTCATAGAACGAGGCTTCAGCGCCTCGGAATTGCGGGCGGGACTACGGGATGCCGGGTTCACCGATATCAGGTTCCTGCGCCGGGCGCCCGGCTTCGGAGTGCGCCCTCACTGGATCATCGCCCGCAAGACTTGACCATTCGCGGGCGTCAGCACAAGCGAAACGGCACCACTTCGCAGAGCGGTGACGAATCCGAACTCCAGCTGGTGTGAGCCCCATCTAGCGCGACAGGATGTGAAATGCACGAGGGGCGTTGGTAACGGCGCCTTCGTGCGCCCCAACCCGGAAGGCGTTTTTGCCGTCAGAGGTCCGGGGCTTTCGAGACCGCGCGGTAGCGGCACCGCTGCCGTCGCCGAATCGGATCTGGTCAGGAAATCAGGTCGCGCACACTCAACGTGGCGTTACGGTCCGGACCAACACCGATTGCGCTGATCGGCGCCCCAGAGATGTCCTCCAGGAACTGCACGTAGTCGCGGGCGTTCGCTGGCAGGTCAGCGATCTCGCGGGCCCCGCTAATGTCTTCGCGCCAGCCGGGACGCATCTCGTAGATGGGTTTGGCATGGTGGAACTCAGTCTGGGTCATGGGCAGCTCATCACAGCGCTGACCATCGATCTCGTAGGCCACACAAACCGGAATCTCATTCCACCCAGACAAAACGTCGAGCTTGGTGAGGAAGAAATCCGTGAGCCCATTCACCCGCGCAGCGTGCCGAGCAATCGGCGCGTCGAACCAGCCGCAGCGGCGATCGCGTCCGGTGGTTACACCACGTTCCCCACCGATGCGACGCAGCGCCTCACCATCGGCGTCGAACAGCTCGGTAGGAAACGGCCCGGAACCAACGCGCGTGGTGTAGGCCTTCAGGATGCCGATGACCCGATCGATCCGAGTCGGTCCGATCCCAGACCCCACGCAGGCCCCGCCTGCGGTTGGGCTAGATGAGGTGACAAATGGGTAGGTGCCATGGTCAACGTCCAAAAGTGTGCCTTGGCCACCTTCCAACAAGACAACTTGGTCTTGATCCAAGGCATTGTTCAGCAGGATCGAGGTGTCGGCCACCATCGGTCGGATTCGGTCTGCGTACTCCAGCAACCCGTCGACGACCTGATCGACGGAGATTTCCCGGCGATTGTAAATCTTGACAAGAATTTCGTTCTTCCGCACGAGGCCGGACTCCACCTTCTTGCGCAGAATCGATGGGTCGAAGAGGTCTTGCACCCGAATTCCGAGCCTTGCGGTTTTGTCCGAGTAAGCCGGTCCGATGCCTCGGCCCGTGGTGCCGATCTTGGCTTTACCCAAAAACCGTTCGGTTACCTTGTCCAGCGTCACGTGATACGGGGTGATCAGGTGGGCGTCTGCGCTGATGACGAGCCGACTCGTGTCCACACCTTGCTCGTCAAGTCCGTCAAGTTCGTCGATCAAGACAGCCGGGTCGACAACAACGCCGTTTCCGATGACTGGCGTGCAGTTCGGCGACAGGATGCCGCTTGGTAGCAGGTGCAGCGCGTATTTCCGGTCGCCGATGACAACGGTATGGCCAGCATTGTTGCCACCTTGGAACCGAACGACGTAGTTGACCCGGCCGCCAAGTAGATCGGTCGCTTTCCCTTTACCTTCGTCGCCCCACTGAGCGCCGACCAGCACAATTGCTGGCATATTCTTCTCCCTAAGTTGCCGAGCTGATGACAACCCGGACAATCGTGTCTGCCCCCGGAAGAGTATCGGAATTCGGGCGCAAACCCATCTTTTCCGCTGGTTCCCGGGGCAACGACCCTGAACACTACTGCGACTGCCTCCCACCGCAAGCTCACCTGCGATTTCTCCGGCGACAAGCGCTCGCACACCCCCGTCGAGTTGGCCGGGACACCAGCTGGGAACCCGGCCGACCGATCTTCATTAGCCGACACCGGCCGGGCCCGCCCGCCATCAGGCGCGCCAGACGGCCAGTCGTAGCGGCACGCAACAGATGGCATCGGAATGCCGGTTAGTGGGGCAGGAACTCGGCTGCTGCACAGCATCGCACTGTTGCAGCCTGTGAGACTTGCCCGTGGATTCCGGGGCGGGTCCGTGCCGACCTGGGGCAGGTCGGCAAATTCTGCGCGCAGGATTGCAACAATAGCGAGGCGGTGTGGCGTACGGATACGCAAAGACGGCAGGACTGAGGGAAGCATGGACTCGAAAGCACGGTACGGGCTTGGG
>JAHZKU010000165.1 GCA_022600255.1 Actinomycetes bacterium
ATGGAGATCAGACCGGGATCCTATAGGTTGTTCAGGGGAACCCGCGCACGACTCGGCCGCGGACCAAACGAACCTTGGCGCAGGCCGTCACGCGCATCGCTCCCAGCACCTCGTTGTGCCCCATCATGCGAGCTCGCGCCCCGGCCCAGGAAGCGCCGAAGGCCCGCCAACCGCCGTCCTGATGGTGCCGATGGCTCACGACACAGCGTCCGCAACCGGCGACGGTCCCTTGCGCTCGACGATGCTCCTGCGGTAAACGGCTCGGGCGGCCACACAACTGCGCAAGACCGCCAGATTGGCGTTGGTGTTCTCAGCACGATAGGTCTGGTCGGTGGTGATGAAGACCGTGAAGTACAAGCCGCTGAATGCCGCCACAAATCCGCTGACGCGAAGCAGCGCCTGCGTCACCACGTAATCGCCGTCTGCGGGACACCAAGGTTCGAAACCAAACCACGTTGCGCAAGCGGCTGTGCTGGGATCACCTGTCCATTGCACGATCAGCTCCGTGGGGATCAGGACCGCGCCGATCAGCACAAACACAAAGCCGATGACAAGCGTCACGAGAAGTACCTGGACGCCGTAGCTCCACAGCAGCACCAAACCCAAATTGCCGGTCTCCCGACGACTCAGCGGGGCCACATCAGGCTTGGCCGCCGAGTCGACTTCCAGGCCTGCCGCCAGCGCGGAGGCCGGGGTGTCCTGCGCCCGCCTGAAGGTGTCCCGCCAGGTGCCGACAGACAAGACCTCACGCATGTCGTTGGGAATCTTGGTCATCAGGAAGGCGGTCCCCAAGACCAGGAACAGGATCACCACGAGCCAGATCGTCAGTTGGCTCATCCTGGCGCCGACTTGCCACATCTCGGCGTTCAGAAATAGGAAGGTATTGAAGATGAGCAGCAGTGGCAGGGCACGCATCACTAGCGAGATTAGTCCGGAGAGTTCGCTGAAGAGCCGGCGAATGCCCCAGATCACGGTCGCGATCACGGCGAACGACGCGAGAACGTAGATCACGCCGAGCAAGATCAGGTTCAGGATTGCCTGCCCAAGAATGATTTGCCAGCCCGCCCCCACCACGAGATAGATCACCAGCGGCACAAAAACGAACACACTGAATTCGGCCCAGCCGACCTGCTGCGGGAGTTGCAGCCAGCGCCGCCCTTTCAACCGGTTAACCAAGGCCCAAGCCCCCAAACCGATGAGCAGACCAACTAGGGCCGCGATCGTGTTGCCAACCCAAGTACGATCCGTGCGCAGCCCTCCAGAAATGTTCACCAAAAAGAGGACAGCCAGCGCTGGTAGGGCCCGCGTCCAGACGTCCTGGCTGGCGCTGTAGTCGAAGATGAAATGGGGCAGACCCCTATGCGTGAACCACCGCTCGGTCTGCTTGGTCACTTCCTCCGGGGACGCAGGAGCGACCGGTTCGGCTGTCATGCCCGCATCGTCTCAGGCTCATCGCGTGCTGTCAGGCGTTCCGCAACCGAGCCGGCATCCGAAACGGGTTCTAGGCGCCAGCGCCAACAATGTCAGGGCCAGATGCGCGTCGCTAGTCCGGCGAAACGCCGAGACGAGCCAGCTGTGCTGCCGTGTCGTGAATGATGGAATCCGGTAACCCTGGCTTCAGCGCCTCGAACATGGTGCGGTAGTACCAGCGCGTCCCCTGCACCCCGCCCGCGAACCGCTCAAGATAGCCATCCCCTTGACTCTCCACCGCAGCGGCGGTCCCGGTGAGGTTATGCAGCTTGTCGCAGGCGATTACCAGGCAACTGCCTGGGTCCACCATCGTGCCATCTGATCCCACAGCGGACAGTTGCCGCACCCGCTCGATGTGACCCTCCTTGCGCTCCTGCCACGGTGCCTTTTGCGCTGGATCCTGCGACAGCGAGTCAGTGGCGGCGGCCACGATCTCCGCGACGCGGGCCCCGAACATGTCCCGAATCTCGGCGAGCCGCGGCGAGCCACCAGCATCCTCGGCCACATCGTGTAGCAGCCCGGCCAACACAAGTTCCTCGATTTCCTGCTCAAAGCCCGCCACGCGTAGGCCGTAATGCCAGACCAACGCTGAGACGGCAACCGGATGGGTGATGTATGGGGTACCGAGGTCATCCTTGCGCTTCTGGTCCGCATGCATGACCGCGGCATAGGCCAACGCCATTGGGTAACGAGCGCTATAGAGCGCGTCCTGGGGCATGTCGAGCAGATTCGGCACTTGGGGTTCCGCTGGAGATTCGCTCATGCCCTTACGCTAAACCTATTGCCGCAGCATCGGGGCCACTGCACCGTGGGTGGGCATGTTTCCCACTCGAAACCGCGCAATGTTCGCAGGAGCTGGGCCGGGCGATCACGTCTCGCCGATAAACCCGGAGTCCAAGTTCCACGGCTGGATAGGACTGTTCAGAATCAACCAGGTTTCCAGATCCTTCATCCAACCGGTCAGCACGAGCACACCGATGATGACAAAGACCGCCCCCAGGCCGCGCCGAAACCATCCATCGGGGTCCGCCGCCCAGCGAGCTCCCTGGATGGCCCGCTGCCCGAGCAAAGAGATTGCCAACAAGGTGCCAGAAAGCCCGATCACGTAAGCGCCTAGCAGGATCAATCCGTAGCCAAAGTCGGCCGGTAATACGGTCACGATCACGTAGCCGAAGAGCGGACTACAGGAGGTGAACACCGGCCCCAACGCTGCACCTGTGAGAATCTGACCCGTGATTCCGGACTGTTGCCGGGCATTCGTCAATCCCGCCGTCGTGCGTGCCTGCAGTCGCAGCGTGACGCTGATCTTCTCCCAAAGCTGGGGAAACAACGAGACTAAGCCGAGCAGAATCAGCAGTGTGCCCGAGACCCATTCCCAGACTTGCGTCGGGATGCCAATCAGCGACGTCGAGGCTTTCAGAATCAACGTGAAGACAATGATGGAAACACCCAATGAGGCCGCAATGATGAACGCACGCTTTCGTGCAGTCGCGCGTTGCGTCTTTTGCGCCAAGGCAAGGTCGCCGGCCGAACTGAGTTTCTCACCCTCGGCGACCCCAGCTGGTCCCACACCAGCAACTGAACCACCCACAATCACCGGCAGAAGTGGCAGCACGCACGGGGCGAGCGTGGTCAGCATACCGGCCACAAGGGCCCCGAAAATTGCCAGCATCTTGCTCCTAAGCGCTACCCCCTCTCAAGGACTAAACGAGTTGGTCGGCCACGCTCTGCGCAGTGATGTTCCCACTGAACTTCTGCACCTCGTTGCCATTCTCATCAAGCTGAACGAAGGTGTGCTGTTGCGTCACCCCGTACTGCTGCTTGAGGTCTTGGCTGGAGTCGAAATCGACACTCACGATCGTGACACCCTCGGGGACACCGGTGTTCTCGATCGACTCAACGGCTTCGTTGCACGTGGGACACCAAGAGGCGTTGAAGAACAGGACCACTTCGGTGTTGTCGTAGTTGGCCGCGTCATTGACATAGTCCGAATACGGCACGAAACTCCCGGACGCCGACGCTGGCTGCGTTGTTGCGTCTGCCGACTCTTCCTTAGCTGTCGGGCTAGCACTGGTGGCCTCCGGCACCGGCGTCGGCGAGGCGGTGTCCGTCGCGGCAGACGAGCATGCGCCCAACACCAGTACTGCAGCAAATCCGAGGCCAGCACCTGCTGCGGCTCTCTTGTGTTTCATATCAACTCCAAGCGTTGGCTTTCCCCGATTGACCCTATGACGGTTCATACCGGAAATCAGTTTCAGCAATTACCAACCAAAGCCAGATCGAGGAATCTGGCACAACTTCACCGCAGACTTCGTGAGGTTCCCGTGTGCCAGCACACACTCACGGTGCCTGTGTGCCAATACACACTCACGGCACCCTGCGCCAGCGCACACTGCGGCAGTCGGAGATGGCCGGGTCGACCTAGCAAGAGACTCGAAAGCGAACTCAATTCGGGTATGAGGGAAACCTCGCCCGTCAGGAGTCCCACGTCCTGGCCAGCGGCGCTATTTTGGCATCGGCGTTCCGGGTAGTCCCTACCCACGCCCTAACCAAGAAGCGCCTGGCATTCGTGTCTTGGCTTAGCAGGACCGGCGCTAGGCCCGCTACCGGCCTCTACCCTTGCAGCGCCGGCAACCAACTGGTCCGCAGCGAGTAACTATTCGGCGCCGTTCTTGGCCGCGGACTCGCGCGCGGCCTCGGCGGCCGCAGCTGCGGCCTCATTGGCCACCCCTGAGGTGTTCTTGGCGACAGTTCCGGCTGCGCCCCCGGCCTTATCGGCGGCGTCGGCCGCGGCGACTCCGACACTGGCCGCAGCGTCAGAAACGCGTTGTGCGGCTCGATCGGTGATGTCCGCAGCCCCCTTTGCGGCGTCAGACACACTACCTGCGGCCCGCTCGGCTGCTTGACCCACAGCATCCGCCCAAACATTGGCGGTGCTCTCAACTTCATCCGGGGCGCCCCCGCGACGCTTCACGACTGCTAGACCCGCAACAGCTCCGGCCGCAGCGGCCACAATCAACAGCGCTTTCTTCATCAGAACACTCCTTCTATGGCGCTAGTACGCGCCTCAGTCGAGACGCTAGCAGCCATTGCCTAACGCAGGGGTTACGAGCCGATACATCTTGGCCTGCGAAAGGATGGCGTTCGTCACACAGCGCAACCGAGATGTCGGTGTGACTGAGCCACGTGATCTTGCGAATTCACCACTCGGTTACGAAGCGATATCGGTATCGTCAGGATCGGAGGTATCAAGTGACACGCAAGGTCGACAGCCGTATGGGAGTATTCGATGCGGTGATGTGGGGGGTGGAAACCGACCCACTGCTGCGATCCGTCATCACGATTGTCGTGATGCTAGATGGCAATCCGGACCGGAAGGTCCTGACCGATCGCGTCGAGGACATGTCCATCAGGGTGCCGGCATTGCGTCGTCGTGTGGTCGGCAATCCGGTGTCACTGGTCCCGCCCCGCTGGGAATCCAGCGACGACTTTGATCTGCACTATCACTTGCGGTGGCGGCGCGCGGCCAACACTCGCGACGAGGCCCACGTACTCGATGTCGCCGAGCACATGGCCGAGATGGATTTCGACCGAGCCCGGCCGCTCTGGGAGGCCGTGGTCATTGAGGGCCTAGAAGGTGACAAGGCGGCCGTGGTCATGAAGATTCACCACGCGATTACTGACGGCGTGGGTGGCATGGCGATCGCAGCGTCGCTGTTCGACCTGACTGGCGACCCCAATGAGCGACCTGCCGCCGAGGACGTGATGGTCGAAGAGACCGGACACGAGGGCAAGCGCGATCGACTCATGGACGGCGCGGAGTACTCCGCAAAGACTGCCGTGAGTCAAGTGAAGGGCCTAGCAGACAACGCGAAGACCATGATGACCGGCGCTGTGACCAATCCGGTCGGGACGGTCAAGAACAGTGTGGACTTCACATCCTCTGCAGCCAGAATTCTCGCGCCTGCCTCCACGCCCCTGAGCCCGGTGATGCGGGGACGATCCCTAGGTGTCCACTTTGCCGTTCTAGAAGCCCCACTGGATGCGCTGAAAAACGCTGGCAAGCAGTACGACGCAACGCTGAACGATGCCTTTATGGCCGTCGTTTCTGGGGCGCTGGCACGCTACCACGCGGCCCACGGCGTCTCCCTAGCAGAAGCACCGGCGGTTCGCGTAAACATGCCGGTCAACCTACGGACTCCCGGCAATACTCCGGTAGCTGGCAACCGATGGGTGCCAGCGAGATTCCCGTTACCGTTGGGGCCGGACAATCCCGTGGAACGCATCCGGGAACTGCATCCGATCCTACAATCGGCGCGCACGGAGCCGGCCTTGGAAATCAGTGAGCCGATTTTCCGACTTTTGACATCTTTGCCGCGGCCAGCCACGACGGCGCTGGCCGCTGGGATGATGAAAGGCACTGACGTGGCAGCCACCAACGTGCCCGGGCCGCCCATCCCAATGTTTGTCGCTGGCGCGGAGGTTAGCCAGATCGTCCCCTTCGCGCCAAAAGGGGGCGCGGCGCTGAATCTCGCCCTGATGAGCTACAACGGAAAAGCCGAAATCGGAATCAACATCGACACTGCCGCCGTCTACGACCATGACGTGATGGTGCGCTGCATCGCCGAATCCCTCGAGGAGATCGTGGCACTGGGCAGTTGAATCTGGTTGGCTTCAGCAACCACCAGCTGGCGCTCTGAGCCTCTAAGTGTCTAGCCCCGTGACCACCAGAAACCTACCTGGGACTCCGCTGCGCCGGCACTCTCGGGCCGGCAGCAGGCCCGCGTTGCAGCGAATCAGGCTGCCAACTTCTTCCACTCACTCCAAGAGTAAGTCCAGTACTCACCTTGGGGATAGGATAAGGACCGAGGCATCGAACGCCCTGTGCCCTTTGTGACCACGGGGTCACCTTCCTTGACTCGTTTGTAAATCCAGCGAGCATCCTCCGCGTTCATGTTCGTGCAACCATGCGACCCGTTGGCACGACCGATCCGATAGCGCGCCCATGGAGCGCCGTGGATGAACTCACCATTAGTGGTGAGGGGGATGGACCAGGGGGACACCACGTCCCAAGTCTCGCCAGTGATCCTGTCTGTGCCGCGCATCCGTAAGCTGCGGTACTTGATCCCGGTGAGCACCTTTACGCCTGAGCGCGTCTCGTATCCCTTCTTCCCTAGGGAGACGCCGAAGGATCGCACGTGTTTGCCGTTCCGATACGCTGAGATCCGCTTGTTCTTGTTCGACACCCTCAGCACGAAACTGCGGCGGGTCTTGATGTTCTGGACAAAACTGGCGTCCCCACTGCCCACATACTCTTCCTGCTTGGTCTTGGCCATCGTGACGCCCTTGAGATCAACCTCGAAGCGCAACTT
Organism: Actinomycetes bacterium; assembly: GCA_022600255.1. Lineage (GTDB taxonomy): Bacteria > Actinomycetota > Actinomycetes > S36-B12 > JAHZKU01. The sequence goes on from JAHZKU010000165.1 coordinate 6,843, forward strand.
GGTCTCACCTGGCCAGAACTTCTTTGGGCGGTACACAGCCGTTCTTGAGCCAACCCAACCCCACTTGCCGCCAGGTAGGGCCACCTTCTTGTTCTTGCCTTTCTTGCCCTTCTTGAAGCCCCGGACTTTGATCGCGTCGGCCACATTCGCTTTGCGATTGATGGACATGGGGAATCGCAGGGTAATGACTTGGGCGACACCGACGCGCTGTGATGAGTTCGGACTCAGGCTCGGCCGAACTTTGACGACTTTCTTGCCAGACTTCGTCTCCGACTGCGATTTGATGACCCCGTCCGCTTCGTCCTGCGGCACGAGCGCGACCGCGTCTTCTGGATGATCCACGTCGAACTCTTGGGCGTTCGGGTCGGGAGCGGTCTCACTTCCAGCCGGGACGGGAATGGGCTGATCTTGCCCTGGGACGTCAACGCCCGGGTCGGCGGTGGCCACCGTTGGCGCGACCAAACTGGCCCCGAGTACACCTAGCGATACGGTTCCGGCGGCTAACGTGCCGATCACGCGTCGCTTCGAATGGTGCTGCTTACCCACGGTGGGCCTCCTGCTTACGTCAAGTGTCAGTTTCGGGCGAGCGTTCCTAACAGTATTGACGACAACTCGGCGGGTTGCTGCCCGAAACGGCAAGATATGGCCGAATCTCCTGTGAGATATCCCGCGCTGGCCGGGAATTGGGGCTGTTGCGCGTCGGCTTGGGACTGGGGTTGGGATTTGGGATTGGCCAGCTTGCCGTTCGCGACCCAACAGCACGCGGTCCTTAGCGCTGCTCGCGGGCAATCCGCTCCGCGGTTTCATGCTCCTTCATTTCTGCCAAGGTTGGCGCTCCGCCACCGTGGTTGGCTGGCCACCACCAAGCCTTCTCATCCGGTGACGGCGCGTCCGGATAACGCTGGATCATTCGCTCGTATAGGACTTCCATGCGGCTGTGCAGCTCCGCGGTGGCGGCCTCCATATCGGCGTCCGGGGCTACTGGCATGGGCTCACCAACGAACAAGGCCACGGTGACCCCGCGCTTCATCTGGCGCGGATGGCCCTTGGTCCACAGTCGCTGACCCCCAAAGGTGATCATGGGGATCACCGGAACCCCCGCTTCGGCCGCCAGTCGTACGGCACCAGTCTTGAAGTCCTTCAACTGAAAAGACTCGCTGATCGTCGCTTCGGGGAACACGCCCACAACCTCCCCAGAACGCAACGAATCCAAGGCCGCTGAAAACGCTTCTGAACCCGCGGCGCGATCCACCGGGATGTGGTGCAGGGAGCGCATGATGGGGCCGGACACCTTGTTGTCGAACGTGCTCTTCTTTGCCATGAAGCGGACGAGCCTTTTCGACTTCTGGGCTGCCAATCCGCAAAAAATGAAGTCCAAGTAGGAAACGTGATTGCTGGCCAGCACCGCCCCACCATGACGTGGGATGTGTTGCCCCCCTGATGTATCGAACTTCAAGTCCAGGGCCCCGAACATCATTCGGGCCGTCAAGATCACAGGTGGATAGGTAATGTCGATCACTCTTGTACGGTAACGAGCCGGTACCGCTAAGTCGATTTCGCCGTCTCTTTCTTCGGGCTGTATCCCTGTCAGGACGCCGTGATGTGCGGCGCCGGCATGCCGGTGGACGATGCCACGGTTCTGGCCTCCGATACCGCTGCGCTGCGTGAGTTTCTCCGGAACCGACACCAGACGCTCTGCGAGAACAATCCCCAAGTCAAGCAGGCCATTGACTCCGCCGATTCCTTCTTCACTTGGCCGATGACAAACGTTAGGGCCACCGACTCTCGAACTCTATGAGAAGCGCGCCCGGAAGGTCATTGAAGGAAACCAACGGGATTCCCGCAATGCGGCTAAGTACACGTTCGTGGACAGCAAGGCGGCAGCGTGGGGCCGAGATCGCCTCGTGAACGTCTACCCTGCCAGCGGAATGATCAGCCAAATCATCGCGTCCATGAAGATACCCTTCTGAACCAGCCGGCGGTTGGCTAGCTGTTACCCAACCCGCTCGGGGGCCTGAGCAGGATTGACTGGAATGACCGAGTCAGGCATATTGGCAACGTGAGCATCAAGACCTCGGGCCCCCAATCGCAGAATCTGCGACTGGTTCGGCAGCCCGAATTCTTCATGTGTTGTATGTCCTGAGTGCCCGTCCATCCCGGACGTGAGGCCTCAGGTCTTCCTGAGTCGGCTTGTCCGTCTGCAGAACCTGGGTCACGCGTCACCCATCCCCTAGGAGACGCAGATGTCCACAGCAGCCCCCAAACGTAAACCCCGACCCAACGGGCAGTGGGCGCTTGGCGAAACCGAGCCACTTAACGAAAACGAGAAGTTCAAGGCCGCAGACAACGGTCTGAACGTGCGCGAGCGGATCGAGCAAGTGTTCTCCAAGGAGGGCTTCGACTCGATTCCCGCAGAAGACTTGCGTGGTCGAATGCGATGGTGGGGGCTCTACACGCAGCGACGCCCTGGCATCCCCGGGGGGAAGACCGCCTCGTTGCCGATCGAGGAACTAGATGATTCCTACTTCATGATGCGCGTACGCAGCGACGGTGGGGCGCTGAGCAGTGAACAGGCCCGCGTCATCGCCGATATCTCCGTCGAGTTCGCTCGCGATACTGCGGACATTTCTGACCGACAGAACATCCAACTGCACTGGATTCGGATCGAAGATGTCCCCGAGATTTGGCGCCGCCTTGAAGCCGTGGGGCTGGGCACCACGGAGGCCTGTGGCGACACTCCCCGCGTCATCCTAGGTTCGCCGGTCGCCGGAGTGGCCGCTGACGAAATCATCGACGGCACTTGGGCCACCGAACAAATCCTGGCCCGCTACATCGGTGACCCCGAGTACGCCAATCTGCCACGCAAGTTCAAGAGCGCGATCTCTGGTAGCCCCAAACAGGACATCGTTCATGAGATCAACGACATCTCCTTTGTCGGTGTTAATCATCCCAAGCACGGTCCCGGTTGGGATCTGTGGGTTGGCGGTGGTCTGTCCACCGTGCCCAAACTCGCTGTCCGACTTGGTGTCTGGGTGGCCAACGAAGACGTGGCCGATGTTTGGCAAGGTGTGATCTCAATCTTCCGGGACTACGGCTACCGGCGCCTGCGCAACAAGGCCCGGCTGAAGTTCCTAGTGGCCGACTGGGGAGCCGAGAAGTTCCGCCAAGTCCTGGAAGACGAATATCTAGGACACAAACTGCCTGACGGCCCGCCACCGCCCGCACCGCCGGCGTCCGGGCGCGACCACGTTGGGGTCCATGAGCAAAAGGACGGGAATTTCTACGTCGGAGCAGCCCCTACTGTCGGTCGAATCTCCGGGACGATCCTGCGACAAATCGCCGACCTTGCGGCTGACTTCGGAGATGGCCGGATCCGGCTGACCCCGCACCAGAAGTTTGTGATTTTGGGCGTACCAGGCGAACGCACCGAGGGGCTCGTGGATGCGCTGGAACTGCTTGGTCTGGAGGTACGACCATCGCAGTTCCGTAAGGGAACCATGGCGTGCACTGGGATCGAATACTGCAAACTCGCCATCGTGGAAACCAAGGGTCGAGCCAAGGACCTCGTGGCGGAACTGGAACAGAAGCGGCCAGGCTATGACCTGCCGCTGACCATCAATGTCAACGGTTGCCCCAACTCCTGCGCTCGATTCCAAGTTGCAGACATTGGACTTAAGGGCATGTTGGCCACCAACGCTGACGGTGAGCAAACTGAAGGATTCCAGGTGCACGTCGGTGGATCGTTAGGCACTCCTGACGCGGACGGCGAGTTCGGTCGCACCGTCAAGGGAATGAAACTCCCCGCCGCAGAGTTGGGTGCGTACACTGACCGCCTGATTGGGCGCTACACAGAACAGAAGAAGTCAGGGGAGACGTTCGCGCAGTGGGCGCATCGCGCTCCAGATGAGGCTTTACGATGACAGTCATTGACTTGGGGCTCGATCCGCCCCGGCGCAGTACGGCCGAGCTGCGTGATGTTACCGATCACGCGCAAGGGATTTTTGGTGATGAGGCCGACCCCGTCGAACTGCTTTTGTGGTTCGGCCAACGCCTCGGAATCAAGCGTGTTGCTGTCGCCGTCTCGTTCTCCGACGGGGTGATGGCTTTCCTTGCCTCCAAAGCCCTGCCTGGCGTGGACCTGCTCTTCGGAGACACGGGCTACCACTTCGCCGAGACACTGGGACTGCGGGATGCCGTGGCCAGCACCCAACCCGTGAATGTGCGTTCCCTGACCCCGGAGTTGACGGTCGCAGAACAGGATGAGCAGTACGGCAAGGATTTGTGGCAGACCGACCCTGACAAGTGCTGCGCCATGCGCAAGACGGCCCCCATGGACCAAGCACTGCAGCGCTACGAAGTCTGGGCAACCGGTTTGCGCCGGAATGATCACGCTGGGCGCGCCGAGACACCTTTGATTCAGTGGGACGAGAAACATCAGATGATCAAGGTCAATCCCATCGCTGCCTACACCGATGCGGATATCCAAGGCACCATCGAGAAGTATCAAATCATGGAAAACCCACTCCGCCAGATCGGCTACCGATCGGTTGGGTGTGAACCTTGCACCCGCCCAGTTGCGGAAGGCGAGGACGACCGATCCGGTCGATGGGCTGGGAACCAAAAGATGGAATGTGGGATGCATATCTAGGGTCGGCTCTGCGTCCAAGACGCCGCGTCAATCGGCGCGGCCATGTGGCTGGCCTCCCTCTTGCCACAACGAAGCCGAAGGTGGCGATGGAGTGCCCGCGAATGCCCCAGATCCGGAGAGGGAATTGCTCGTGAACACCGCGGCGCGCCGACTGATCCTGCTTGCTCATGGCAGCCCAAACCCGCAACACGGGGAGGCCATGACGCAAATCTCGCAGCGGGTCGCGGCCAACTTGCCCCCGGGGTGGCAAACGACCGTGGCATACCTGCAACACCAGCAGCCGGTCCTTCCCACTGTCCTGTCGGCCAACGGCGACACCAAGGTGCCGACCCTGGTGCTCCCCGTGCTGATCTCCAACGGAGAGCACAATCAAGATGATGTTCCGGCCGTCACCGCCGGCCGACCGCTGACCCCGGTGCCAGCCCTAACACCGGACCTACTGCTGAACAGCGTGCTGGAGGCTGTTCGCGCCGCCGCAGACCACGCTATTGACCCGAACTTCCAAACAATTGTTCTGGCGACCGGAGGCAGTGCTGCGCAAGACATCGCCCAACATTTTGACGCGCTCCGGGCGCGTGTTGAGGACGAACTCCGCTCGCGTTCGCAGGCCAGACTCCACGTCTCGCTAATCTGCCGCCCGGCAGATTTGGGTGCGTTGGTGCGCGGTACTCAAAATGCTCTAGTGGTGCCACTGCTCGTGGCACCAGGGGTTTTGGCGGGTCGGTTCCGCGCCGCCGCCGGTGAACTCAATGTGCCGGTGAGTGAGCCGATCGGTCAAACAGCAGCATTCGCCCGGGCACTGGCACAGCGCGCCCTCGCGACCGACGCAGCGACCTGACCGACCAAGCGCGCAGCCGGCCAAGTCCCAACAGCCAACCGACCCTGCTACCCGATGGCTAGGCCGGGCTCTCGGCAAAGAACCTGCCGAGCACTGGCACAAACCAACGATACTTGCGGCCTCTTTCGTGAAACCCGACGTGACCGCCCACGTTCGTGAGGAGAGGTCGGACATAGCCGATTCCACGCAACTGATCCCAATCGACCGACAAGTAGGGCGCGGCAGGAATCATCGGGTCGTCCAACGAGTGGATGACCAAAAGGGGCCGACGCACGGACGGCAAGTACTGGTCGGATGAGTTGACGGCGTAGTACTCGGCCGAATCCCGCCACCCGTTGCGCGGCGCGGTGAGCGCGTCGTCAAATGCCGCAAGGCTGCGCGCAGACTTCACCAGCGCACTTTCGGACTCCGTCACCCGCAGCCGACCGTCGTCACCGGGGGCTAGCGTGTCCGAGCGCAGGCCGCGCAATAGGAACTTCTCGTAGATCCCCCAAGCTGCCTGTTCCAAGTGGGGGGCCCCCACCGTTAGGTTGAGCGGCGATGACACCGTGGCCGCTGCAGCCAGCGGGATACCGTCCAGCGGTTCCCCCGTCATCTTGATGGTCATGTTGCCGCCCAGCGAGAAGCCGACCAGTCCAAGTGCCGGAGCTGCGAAGGACCGCTGTGCCTCGGGTTGGGCAGCAAGGTCGCGCAAGATCAGCCGCAGGTCATCGGTACGACCAGCGTGGTAGAGCAGAGTGCTGTGTTCCCGAGAGAGTCCCGCGCCCCGCAAGTCGACTCGCGCGATATGGAAGCCAAGCTGCAGCAGGCCGTGAGCCGCGTTGCGGACGTAGTCAGATTCTGCAGATCCGCCCAAACCGTGAATCAACACAAGTAGCGGAATCGGCGGCTGGCTACGGGGCCTTTTCGAGCGATGAATCTGCACCGAAATACGGTCACCGGTGCCGTCCAGCGTCTCCACCCAGTGCTGCCGCTGCTGCCCCACCTGCTGCAGATCGAAGTGACTGGGCAAGGCCCGGCTCCGCATCGTCTGCAAGTGCCCCGAGCGCCAGCCCCGCGGGGGTACGAACGCTGCGTTGACAAGTGGATGAGCCATCTTCGGGACTTCGCGCTACTTCGCCGGGAGGCTGGCTACGAACTGCTGGCAGCGTGCAATCCACTGGGCCAAGTCGGCATCCTCGAGCACTGCTGGACCCGACACCGTGATCATTCCTTTCATTGGTCGGCCTGTGAAGTCCATGCGCGAAGCACCCGGTTCGGCGAGCAGCGCTTCGTATTGGTCGCGGCCCACCCGTGCCATCATGTCGTCACCCATGACGCCACAGAGCATATTGCCACGCCACATGAAGGCGATACCGCCGAACATCTTGCGCGTGGTGATATCAGCCTCGGTGGCAACCAGATTGCCGATTCGTTCCGCCAACGTCTCGTCATATGCCATGCCGACCCCTTCGTACACTCACGCCCGACCCTAGTGCTCGGGCGGACCAGCTGACCACCTCACAACAGTGTCCGCGCAAAGCCAAAGTTTCCGCTGCGAACAGAACCGCCGCTGTGCTCGTAACTAGCCGCCCGTCGTGATGGTTTGGTAAACAAGAGCATGACGCAAACAGCACAGACCCCGTTGGTCGTCTCGAATCTGACCAAACGCTTCGGGAACATCACAGCTGTAGAGTCGCTGTCGTTTGAGGTGGCTCCGAACCGAGTCACTGGATTCTTGGGACCCAACGGTGCTGGAAAAACCACGACCCTGCGCTGCATTTTGGGGCTGGTGAACCCCAGCGCGGGAGACGCTCGGATAGACGGAAAGTCCTACTCGGAACTGCCGAACCCTACCGCTGTGGTCGGTGCGGCGTTAGAAGCGACTGGGTTCCACCCAGGTCGCAACGCCCGTGACACGCTCCGCATCCGCAGCACTGTGCTCTACGGATCCAGAGACGATAAACGGATCACTGAGCTACTCAACTACGTGGGTCTAGGCGATGCCATCACGCGCAAGGTCGGGGGGTACTCACTGGGCATGCGGCAGCGACTCAACCTCGCGATGGCGCTGATCGGCGAACCCCGGATGCTGATTCTCGACGAGCCAGGGAATGGCTTGGACCCTGCCGGGATCGCTTGGCTGCGCAGCTTCATGCGCGGTTTCGCAACAGATGGCCGCAGCGTGCTGGTCTCTAGCCACTTGCTTTCGGAGGTAAAGCAGTCGGTCGATGACGTGGTGATTCTCGATCGGGGACGGCTGGTGGCAGCGGATTCGCTAGCCGCACTGCTCGATCACAGCGGCGGAGGTACCGTATCGGTGCTCGGGCCCGAGTTGGACAGATTGCAGGTCGTCATTGCTGAACAGCACCCAGCTGCGACATGCCAGGTCGAGGCCAATACGCCATCGACCCAAGGTGGTGCCAGTGCCAACGCACGGCTGGTTGTCACGGGTTTGAGCGCGGCCGATGTCGGCCATCTTGCCTACACCAACAATGTGGAGCTACACGGCCTGACCGCACAAGATCCTGCCGAAGACCTCGAACGGCTCTTTCTCCGCCTCACTGGTAACGGCTCCGCACAGGAGGACAGTCAATGAGAGTCCTGTTCATCTCCGAATGGATCAAAACGACCTCAACGAAGATGTGGTGGATTCTCGCCCTCGTTGCAGCCGGGTTCACGGTGTTGCTCGGCATCGTGCCGGGAATCCTCTTGTCAGGGTTGGACGAGAGTCTCGGCTTGTCAGACCCTGCTGCCATGGCCCAACTATGGAGTTCGTTGGGTGGTGCGCTGGTGATCGCGCTGATCCTGGGAATCGTCGCGATGACCGGGGAGTACCGCCACAAGACCATCACCGACACATTCCTGACCGAGCCGCGTCGGCTGCACCTGGTCACAGCCAAGGCCGCAGTGCAGGCCATCATCGGTATCGCGGTGGCCGTCACCTGCGTCGTTCTTGGGGTGGGAGCCGCCCTAGCGCTCCTCCCCACCCAGACCCACGCACCCATCGACTGGGCCCTCGTTGGGGAAATCAGTGTCGGGGTGCTGGTCGCGTTCGCGCTCTACGCCGTGCTCGGGGTGGCGGTTGGGGCGCTGATTAACAACCAAGTCGTCGCCATCGTGATCGGACTGCTGTGGGTTGTCTTCATCGAGCCGATTGTGGTGGGTTTTCTGCCAGACGTTGGCAAATGGCTGCCCGGCGGTGCCGCGTCGTCGATCTTGCAGGGGACAACCGCCAGCGGTGCGGACCTGCTGTCACCCTGGCTGGGTGGCCTCCTCCTGCTGGCCTACGCAGCAGTCTTCGCCGTGGTCGGGGCACAAACCACCTTGCGCCGAGACATCACCTGATGGCGGGCGCAACCTGACGGGGACGTGAGCGCGATTTCCGGGAGGCGACTACCCTAGACTCTGAGGCTTTGTGTGCGCGAAGGGGCAAGTGTGACCACGACCGAATCAGAATCAGCCGATGGACAAGGGGCTGATCCAGCCTTTGGTCCCAACGAGTGGCTAGTTGACGAACTCTTCGAGCAGTATCAGCGGGACAAGTCCAGCGTGGATCCGGCGTGGTGGGATTTCTTCGCTGACTACGCGCCCACCGACTACGAGGCGATTCGCGACGTGGCGTTGACTGATCCCGCCACACTGACCGACACCCAGACCGGACAATCGCACGCCGCAGCACCAGTGGCACCTCCGGAAACACCGTCGGAGGCAGCAACCACCAGTCCAGAACCAGGGCAGGCTCCGAGAACGTCGGCCACTTCGACAGGTCAACCCCAGCCAAGTCCGGCCCAACGCAAGACCGAGGCCAAGGTCAGTGCGCCCGCTGAAGAATCGGCAACCGCACCAACGGCAAAGACGGCCAGTGGGCCGCAGGCCAAGCCACCCCCGGCTCCAAAACCACGCCCCGCCCGACCAGCCTCGCAAGACCGGATCCAGCCACTGGCCGAGCCGCGGGGATTGGCCGATATCACCCCGCTACCACCGATCCCTGCCACCATGACGATGCCAGATGTGGCGGCACCCCCCGAGACTGTCGGCGATGCCGAGGAAGCCCCGTTACGGGGCGCCGCAGCCCGCGTCGTCTCCAATATGGAGACGTCCCTGACCATTCCTAC
>JAHZKU010000166.1 GCA_022600255.1 Actinomycetes bacterium
CATGGAATAGGACGACAAGCAGCGCCGCGATCGCTCGCAATCCATCGATTGGAGCTCGATGGGAGAACTCCATCCAACGTCGCTGAATCCCTGGGGGGACTGCCATCAACTGCGCCAAGGCCGGGTACCTGCCTTCCGATACGCCACGTCGGGCGGGATCTGACATTCATCACCCCGGCGGTGAGCCGCCCGCGGGCTGAGTCTACGGTCGATCACGCCGGAATCCCCTTGAACCAGGCAAGATTCCGCGGCCCCAGTGTCCATCGCACCGAAAGTAGGCGGATTTGAATGGCTAGCCCGCGGAATTCCTGCCCGATCTACGCGTGCTTTTGGGGAAAGAGTCAGCGGCCGATGACCGACACCGTGTTGTCCTCCCAGTTCGCCACGTAGACCGCCGACCCGTCGAGCAACACGGCCGCTCGCCCTGGCTGAGCGCCAACCGCAATGAGTGCTGGCTCGGCCTCGTCAGGCTGGTCAACCACCTGGTCAGACCCAGTTTCAATCAGCGATACGGTGCCGTCCATCAAGTTCGTGACATAGATTGCCGTTCCGTCTGGCAATATCGCTGCTGCACGTGGGGTGTCACCCACCGGCACTGTGCCGCTCACTTGGTTGGTGGTGGTGTCCACAACGGACAGAGTCTCTTCGTCCAGCACCGTGACATACAGCTTGGAGCCGTCTGGGGCTACCAACGGTTCGTCAGGTCCGAGGCCAACCGCGACTTCGGATACCACGGCCCGACTCGCAGTATCGATGGCTGCCAGTGTGCCGTCGGGCCAACTCGTGACGTACAGCGTCGCGCTATCCGGAAGTGCCACGACGTGCTCCGGGCGCCGGCCGACCCCAATCGTGTCAACAACGGTGTTGCTCGCGGGGTCGATCACGGAGACAGTGTCGTCGGCTCGATTGACCACATAGACCGCCGAACCGTCGGGTAGTGCCTGAACCGCATCAGGCCCGGATCCCACAGCAACCGTGGCGGTCACCTCATTTGTGGTCGGATCGATCACCGCGACGGTCCCGTCTTTGGAGTTGCTCACGTAGACCGCAGAACCATCTGGCAGTACTTCGACGTGGTAGGGATGCTCCCCTACCGGAATCCTGGCAACGACTGCGTGGTCGTTGGTCTGAATCACCGCCACCTCGCTGGACCACAACGGAACATAGACCATGCTGCTGTCTGGCAAGGCGACCGGATCACCAGACATGTCTAAGTCGGGGATCGTCACCGCAACCTGGTTCGTCGTTGGGTCGATCACCGAGATATCGTCGCTACCGACATTGGTGACGTAAACCGCTGCACCATCTGGGAGGGCGACGGGGGAACTAACCTCGCCACCGACCGTCACAGTAGCCGTGACCTGAGCCGGTATTGCGGAAGTATCGGCCCTCAGCAAGAGCATCGCCCCCACCCCTAGGCCAGCCAGAACAGCGATCAGGCCCGCCAGCCCCAGGAGCAACTTCGCGCGTCCCTGAGTTTCGGGGCGGTGGGCGCTAGCTTGCGCGATTGACTCGGTGGCCTCCATCGCCTTCGATGTGGCAACCCGGTGGCCACACTGCCCGCAGAAGCGTGCAGATTCTGGCATCTGGTGGCCGCATTGGCCGCAATAAGACATCCGCGCCCATCTCCCATCGTGCTCGCTACCCGGCTGGCCGGGCAACTGTCTCGTACGCGCTACCCCCCTGGGCCTTGCACACGAAAATGAACCAGGCGGACTCCTGTAGGTCCTCGTATTGGTCAGTCAGGTCTACGCTGAAGGACAGTTCCTCGACCCCTCCAGCCAGCGTGCGCGACTCCTTGAGCAGGTCACGCGGTTCGATGTTCGACACCACACACTCCAAGGTTTCCCCCGCGGTTGCGCCTTCGACGGTGGTCACGAAGTCCAGCGTGCTTCCCTCGGGGGCCACGGTGAACTCAGACAGGTTGATCTGCAGTGCTGGCGCATCTGGCTGATCCATTGGGGGCATGTCGGATCCAGATGGATTCGGGCTCGGAGCGGTTTCGGTTGGGCTCGGGGTCAGGACTGCCCCAGTTGTCCGGTCGATGGTCCGACTCGCCGAGGCACCGTCGGCGGTGCAGATCACCTGCACACCGGGGTCTGGGAACAGGCTCTCCATCAGATCCATTGCGGCCGTGGCCACAGTCAGCGTGAAGTCCACAGATTCAGACGGTTCAGTCACCATCGTGCCAGCCGCGGTGAAAACCGTGGCATCGTACGAAATCTGGCAGCGCAGGGCCTTCTTAGGATTCGGGACTTGCGCCTCGGCCGTGAACTCAAAGCGGGTATCGCGCTGGCCGGCGTCAGTAACGGTGACCTCGCCGATCGTCACCGACGCCGGCGGCGCCGCCGGTTCTGGATCAGCCGCGGGTGGCGACCGCCAAACCAGCCAGACGACGAGGCCGCCAACCGCGACCGCCAACACGATCACGAGGGACAAGAGTGCGACCGCGCGGTGCGGCTTACCCGATGCAGTTTCCTTGGAATCGGGTTTTGGCTGGTCTTTGTCCACCGCAGTTCCGCAGTGAGTACAGAATGATTCCCCAGCAACCAGATTCTCGCCACATTTCGGACAGTTCTTCATGATCCGGCCTCCCCGTCAAGCGGGCCGTCAGGGCCTTCCTGGCTTGCTTCCATTTTACGCCTGCTGGTGGCGCCGTCGGTTGCCGCCCGTAGCCTGGCAGACGCCCGATCCTGACCGGGGATGGTTCGCCAGATCGATGAAGCAGGCGGGGCCCGCCAGGGTGTTCTATCACTCAGTGTGGCGCCGCTCCCACCGCCGTCGGGTCCAGCCAAACTACAGCGTTGGTTGCCATTGCAGTCGTGGGAAGGCATCTAGTCGAGCCGTGGTGGTTGTTGATCGCCAAGGAGCAGACGTCCTCAGCCCTTGGGACAGGGCCAATGATCCGGATCGGGGAGGCTGGTCCTCTCCCACTAGGAGATACGTCGCTAGGCCACGGGTGCTGCGGCCTGGCCGGCATAGGCGCCAGTCCGGTCAAGCCGACCAGAAAACGACTCGGGTACCGGCTAGGAAGGCCAGCAACGACATCACCAGCCGATTCGAGCTCAGCCCGGGACCCTGACGGCCTCGCTGGCCAGATCAGCTCCAGTCCCTAGGACCAACCGCCTACCGGCTCACGAGGGGGACAAACCGCACCGCCAGCAAGTCCGTCCGGTCGAATCCTTGAAGTTTTCGTTCCACAAGAGCGAGTTTCTCTCCTCCCGTCGCTGGGTTTCGCAGCGGGATGACGAGTCGACCCCCTCGTTCCCCGGCCTCTGGGTCGGGTTCTCGGAGTTGTTCCAGAAGCGCGGGCGGTACGTCATCCGCGGCGGCGGCCACCACGATCCCATCGAACGGCGCTGCACTCGGGACACCCATCGCACCATCGCCACACACGAGGGAGACGTCCACTCCTACCTCACGCAGGTTCTGCGCCGCAGTATTCGACAGTTCAGGGAGCACCTCGATTGAGGTGACCTGCGCGCCACAGGCGGCCAGAATCGCCGCTTGGTAGCCGCATCCTGTGCCCACATCCAGCACCTGATCTCCCGGCCGAATCTCCAGTTGCTCGGTCATATAAGCCACCACAAAAGGCTGCGAAATCGTCTGGCCTAAACCAATCGGTATCGGATGGTCCTCCCAGGCTTGCTCGCCCAGCGCTTCGGGGACGAACGCTGGCCTGGGAACAGTGGCCATGGCAGTCAAGACGGTTTCACTAGATATCCCCTGCGCCCGAAGACCAGCCATTAGCCCAGCACAACCAGCATCCATACCTCCACGATACGTTGGGAGTTGTCTACCCCACCCAGGACTGTTGTGAGAGAGACCCCATTCGTGACCACTTGCCAACAAAGAGCAGGAATGACATTTGCCACGAGGGCGGCGAGCCGTTCCGGCCGCGATTGCGGGGACCTACTTTGACAATTCTGCCCTGCAAGTCGAACTGCTCACCGGATGACCTGTCGGGACCCACCGTTAGTCGACAGGAATACGGGGGTTGACGAATTTGGGTTGTGTCGGCCAACCGTTTGTCGGCAGGACAACTTGATCTGGTCATACTTATGACCAGATAGGTAGACTCTGGGTATGGAGCAGGAAGTTAGTCTGGCCTCAGCCAAGGCATCGTTGTCGGAATTGACGAGGACCGTTGAGCGAGAGCACGCCAGAGTGCACATCACCAAGCATGGGCACCGCTCTGCGGTGTTGCTCGCCGAGGCCGACCTCGAGGCATTGATGGACACGATTGAGGAACTGTCTGACGTTGAGTCGGTTCGGGCCATTGCCGCTGGGCGCGATCATGAGTGGTCAGAAGCTGATGTGGCGACGCAGGATGAAGCGGTCGCTTTGGTCCGGCGTGACCGCTGAACCGTATCGGGTGGCCTTGTCGCCCACAGCTCGACGCAACTTGTCCCAATATCTTCCGGAGTTATTCGCTCTCGCGGCGGTGGAGCTAATCCATCAGGGCATCGCCCATCAGCCGTATCGAAGGGGCCGCCAACTCAGTCCTCCACTGGAGCGGGTTTGGAAGGCAAATCGGGGCACCTATCGAGTCCTATACGAAATCGACGAACACCAACGGATCATTCGCATTCTGCGGATTGCTCACCGACGAGATGCCTACCGCACGTAGGTCCCCGGCATGCCCTACGGTGGCCAATGCAGCAGACATGAGCGAAAGGCGTGGACCGTTAGTCGGCAGCTGTGCCCCCTGGTCGGCAAGCCTCTCCGTTTGTTGTGCAGGACTAGCCCGGCCGATCGTACGCTCGGGGCGGTTCAGGAGGCCTGATCTGACGCTTGGATTTCAGCGACGAAGCTCCCGTTCGAGTTCCTGTGTGAGGTCCAGCGAGGCTGCAATCTCGGCAAGGCGGATCGAGACGCTCTCAACGTTGATCCCGAACGGAACCTCCATACGTCGGCAGTAGTCGATCAGTTCACGTGCGGCACCTATCGAGTGCTCGTACGACGCCTGAAGCGTGTCGTCCTTGTGGCGTAGATCATTTTGTATCCAGCGGGGCACGTCAACGCCGAGCCATCCCAGGAACTCAAGTGTCTTCAGGGAGCCGCATACAGAGAATGTGTACACGATCGGCACGGGCGTGAGGCCACGCGCGGCGCATTCGAAGTGGTAGTCCGAAACCAAGTTTTTCGCTGCGTTGACGTCGTAGACAACCTGCGTGACGAAGAAGGAACACCCGGCCTCCTGCTTCGCGATTAGGCGTAGATGCTCTTCGCCCCGGCGGGTGTGCCGTTCTGGAATCGCGACGCCCCCGAGCTGCAGATCGGGTCGCGTCTGCTTCCACAGCTCCTGGGCGCGGACAAGCGAGGTAGCGGGCTGCTTGTGTCGGGACGAAGCACCGACGAACACCGTTAGTACCTGGTCAGCGTCCTGGGCTTCCAACCACCCGCGAAGATCACTCTCCCCGTACTTTCCGACAGCCCGATACACGACAACTGGCGTAGTCCAGTCCGTCAGGTGCTGTGCTCGGAAGCTTGCAGGGTCGATCGTGGGTAGGAAGGGAAACGGACGCTCCTCCTCGGTACGATCGCTTTCGTCGTCGATGTCATAGAGGACGAGACCATCGAGTCCCAAAGGAGCCAGGCGCTTCTGTGTCAAATCGGAGACTTCCTGGGCTCGCTCAGGAGTGACTGTGATCCGAGGCGGAGTCAATGCGAAGAGCAGAAACTCGCTCCCCTGCCCTGCGATTCGTTGCGCCAAGCCCATGGGTCGAATGTAGCTGACGACCCTCCGCGTCAACGTCCTCCCAATCTTTGACTTGAGTCTTGCACTACAAACACCTGTCGACAAACGCCGTTTGACGGCACCTTCTGGCGCAGAGCCCTGTCGGAATCCGCTCGGTTGTCGGCGGGGGTAGCAGACTGGGGTCGTGACTGTATTCGCGAGATGCAGGTTTCTGGCTTCGCGGGTTGATTACGTGGACCAATGAATTCAAGAATGTTGACTTGCGGAGGAATCTGATTTCGTGCGCGACCTCACCCCAAAATGCCACGTACACCGATACACCAATCGCAGGCGGTGCGGTGTACCGTAGTGTTATGGCGCTAAACATCAAGAACCGGCAGGCGGAGGAAGCAGTCACGAAACTCGCCGCAGTGACAGGGGAGTCGAAAGCCGAGGCTGTTCGAGTCGCGGCCAAGGAGCGGCTTGATCGGCTTGCCAAAGCCGAAGGTGAACA
>JAHZKU010000167.1 GCA_022600255.1 Actinomycetes bacterium
ACCAGTGTGAGGAGCGCGGTCAGAAGCGCGCCATGGCGTACGTGTCGGCATTCACATTGCCAGCAGCGCTGGTGTTGCCAGCGGGATTCCAGGCCAAGGCCGCCGCGGCCGTGGAAAGCATGTCCAACAGTGGTGTGGTACCGGATCTCGGCGTGGTCGATGAGAACGGCTTTCCGATCGTCAGTGAGCATGCCGCCCCCCTTCCGGACAGTGCAGGCCTGGACACCGTGGCGCTACAAACACAGGTGTCCCCGGACGCGCCCACCGCCGACGTGCCATTGTGGACCGAACCGGCTGGATCAGACGAGCCGGTGGGCGTCGATGCGACCTCCTCAACGACCCGACGTGGTTGGCTGCTCGGAGCCGGGATCGCGGCGGTGATCGCAATGATCATCGGCGGTGGGTTGTTAGTGCAGGCCAGCAATAGCCAAGATCCGGATGGCGGCCCGACCCCCACAGCCCCCATGCCTAGCCGCTCAGAACTGCCCACCACATCGCCAACGTCTCAGCCAACAACGAGCAGCCCCACCCCGACCCGCACAACACCCACACCAACGAGGACGACTCAGTCGCCGACCCAATCCCCCACGGCCACCCCAACGCCGCCCCCTACTCCGACACAGACCCGAACACCCACAACCACGCAGCCGTCCAACCCCAAACCTGACGACCGCAACGGTGGGAGCGGCCCGGGTCGGACCACAAAGGATCCAGGACAGAATCCCGCGCCGGCACCTCCCGAGTCTGGTGGCGCGAACTCGAAGGAACCCCCGGTGGGCCAAAGCGAGCCACGGGCACCGGATCCGGTCACCGTCTCGTTGGCTACGCCTGGGGCATCGGACACGAACAAGTGTCCGAAAGTCGTTTGGTCCATCACGGCGAACGCCACCGGCAAGGCGCAATCGGTGGTCGTCAGCTACCGGGGCGCCGAGTCCGGCACCCGCGCATTGTCTTCGCAAGGAGGTGGCTCTTGGGCCGCACAGTTAACGTTGGACGAGGGCACTTATGAGTTCCAAGCCATTGCGTCCGACGCTGACGGGAGTCAGACGCAATCGCCGCCTCGGAAAGGCAATTTCTACTGCAGTAGGTGAGCGCTAACCGCTCCCCGCCACGAAGTCCTAGTGGGGCGCGTACTATTGCGAGGCAAGATGCCGAATCACTTCGCCGACCATGAAGATCGCACGCTGCCGCCCAAGCGTCCGGTTTTGGGCGTCAACGTGTCGCAGACCAATTATGACGAGGTTGTCGACCTAGTGCTGGCTGCGGCGCAATCGCACCAGTCCATGGTTGTCTCCTTATTCGCCGCTCATGCCGTGGTGACCTCGAGTCGGGACCCAGAACTGCTTGCCAAGGTGAACAACTTCGAGATCGTGGCACCGGACGGCCAGCCCGTACGCTGGGCGCTGAACCAACTGCACGGCAGCGCGCTGGAGGATCGGGTCTATGGCCCTGAGCTCATGCTGCGGTCGTGTGCCGCCGCGGCCCAGCTCGGGGTTGGTATCTATTTGTATGGCGGCTCACCGCAGGTGGCCACAGACCTGCCGGTGAAGTTGCAAGAACTGTTTCC
Organism: Actinomycetes bacterium; assembly: GCA_022600255.1. Lineage (GTDB taxonomy): Bacteria > Actinomycetota > Actinomycetes > S36-B12 > JAHZKU01. The sequence goes on from JAHZKU010000167.1 coordinate 1,568, forward strand.
GGGTCTGGAAGTGGTTGGGTCGGAGTCGCCGCCCTATCGGGCCCTGACGGCACAGGAGCATGCAGATTTTGATACTCGGGTACGCGAGTCAGGAGCGGCGATCGTTTTCATCGGTCTGGGTTGTCCTAAGCAGGATGAGTTCGCGCACACACATCGGGATCGGATCCCAGCAGTACAGGTGTGTGTCGGAGCAGCCTTCGACTTCCACGCTGGCACCAAAGAAATGGCGCCGAGCTGGATGCAGGACCGTGGTCTGGAATGGGCGTTTCGCCTCGGCAAGGAACCGAAGCGGCTTTGGCGCCGCTACTTGGTGACCAACACCCAGTTTGCGGTGGGCGTCGCTCGGCAGCGGCTCACCCAGCGAAGTGCGCCGGACCGATTCATCGCGCGTTAGACTACCCAAAAAGTGAGCCCGGGTAGGGCTACACCCGGGTGACGTCGGCTGGGTCGACTGGAGAAGAGGACAACTGTGAGTGGGAGACGCCCAGTACTGGTGACCGGAGCCGGTGGCTTCATCGGGGGGCATTTGGTTGCCCGCCTCCGCGAGGATCCAGACCTGCAGGTGCGGGCGGTGGATGTGAAGCCGGTCGGGCAGTGGTACCAGCAGTTCCCTGACGTCGAAAACATGGTGCTGGATCTGCAGGAGATTGACGCATGCCGAAAGGCCTGTGAAGGCATGCTGGACGTCTACAACTTGGCCGCCGACATGGGTGGAATGGGATTCATTGAGAACAACAAGGCCCTGTGTATGTTGTCGGTGCTCATCAACACCCACTTGTTGCAGGCCGCCAACGCCGCTGGCGTGGAACGCTACTTCTTTGCCAGCAGCGCCTGTGTTTATGCTGCGGACAAACAGGTCTCCGAGGATGTCGAACCACTGCGGGAATCCGATGCCTACCCCGCGCTCCCCGAGGATGGCTACGGGTGGGAGAAGCTGTTCTCCGAACGAATGTGTCGCCACTTCTCCGAAGACTTCGGGCTACAAACCCGGGTGGCGCGGTTTCACAATGTCTACGGACCGCATGGAACCTGGGATGGTGGCCGGGAGAAGGCTCCAGCAGCGGTGGCGCGGAAAGTGCTCCACGCCGCAGCGACCGACGGCACCAGTATCGAAATCTGGGGAGACGGCAAACAGACGCGCAGCTTCATGTACATCGACGACTGCTTGGACGGCATCCGCAAGATCATGGACAGTGACATCGAGGAACCGATCAATCTCGGTTCGGATGAACTGGTCACGATCAACCAACTGGTCGATATCGTCGAGGGAATTGTGGGCGTAGAACTGGAGCGCGACTACAACCTGTCGGCGCCCAAAGGGGTGAACGGGCGCAACAGTGACAACACCATGATCCAAGAGCGGCTGGGTTGGGCGCCGAGCATCAAGTTGGCTGATGGCATGCAACTCACCTGCGATTGGATCAAGGGCGAATACGAGGCGCAGAACCGCTCCGAGTAGTGCACTGGCCAACGCCGAAAGGGCAACGGCCTACCGCGGCTCATCTCGGTACACGTCTTGAGGTTCCTGCGGTGCTGGATGTGCAGCGTCGATCTGGGCCAGACTCATCCCGTTGGTTTCCCGCAGCTTGAGCAGTAGGGGAATCGCGATGACAGAGCAGGCCATCAGGTAGTAGGCGGGTGCCACCGGGGTGCCGAACCAATCAATGGTGGCCGCGGCGATGAGGGGCGCCGTGCCACCCAGGATTGCCGAACCCAAGTTGTAGCCCACCGCTAGGGCGGAATAACGCGCGGCTGAGGGAAACTGCTCCCCGATAGCAGCGACGACTGGGCCGGTGTAGAGCATCAGCAGAATCAGCATCCCGATCCCGGCCATGATCACGGGAATCACGCTGTCATGGGTGAGCACGAAGAACAGCGGAATACTCAGCACGAGGAAACCGATCGCGGAACCCAACAGCGAGGGTCGCCGACCCCACTTGTCTGATAGCCAACCAAATGCAGGCGTGGCGAACGCGTACACCACCGTCATTCCCGTCGTTATCCAGAGCGCCACGTCACTTTGGATCTCGGTGAACGAGTCCAGGATTGTTGGCACGAATCCCAGAACGACGTAGTACAAGATGCCGCCGTACCCAGC
>JAHZKU010000168.1 GCA_022600255.1 Actinomycetes bacterium
CAAACCCGCGTTGTGGCCAACCCTCGTGTTGCCATTCGCGGCGGCGCCGGCCACAGGGGACCTCCCAGACGCCGGGGCTGATTCAGAGTTGTCCCTGCGGCTGCTACTGACGGGACTAGAACGTTTGATCGGAACACTGGCAGAGCGGTCGACCTCGACCAACCGGCCGCCTTTCGCCTGCGTACTGCCGTTGTCTCCGAATCACGGCACTTTCGGCGGTGATGGTGGTTACGGGGCGGCCAAGGCGGGCTTGGCATCCATCGGCAATCGTTGGGCGTCCGAGCACGAGCGATGGGGTCGAGCCACCCGAATCGTGCTGGCCACCATCGGCTGGGTGCGTGGCACAGGTCTCATGGGTGAAAACGACACCCTGGCGCAGAAAATCGAGGCCGACTACGGCATCCGTACCTACACTGCGGACGAAATGGCGGCGTTGCTGTTGGCCGCCACCAGTCCAGGCTGGATTGGACGCGCGGACCAGGCGCCCGTGCAGTTGGACCTTAGCGGCGGACTAACCCAACTTGGGAATGTAGCGGGCATCCTGAAAAGTGCCGCCGAATCCGCACATCTCCTCGAAGATCCGCTCGCCGGAAACGTCCAAGAGCAAGCGACCCCGTACCGAGCTCAAGCTCTGCCGGAAGACGGAATCCCGGCGCTGGCCAATCTGCCCCGAGCGTTGCTTCCCACGATCGCTGAAAACTCCTCAACCGAGTCCTACTCCGGAGTCCCCGCCAGCGACATGGTGGTCATCGTCGGGGTGGCTGAGCAGGGTCCCTGGGGTTCATCGGCCACCCGTCAGGCCGCAGAAATCGGAGACTTCAGCACCGCGAGTCTGGTGGAGCTGGCCTGGCGCTCCGGCCTCGTCAAATGGGATTCCCAGAAGGCCACGTGGCTAGATGCGGACGATGGCAAGCCGGTCGGTGAGTTTGCGTTTGCCGAAAAGTACGAGCAGGCGTTGCGCGCGAGCTGTGGCTTGCGCCCAATGACAGAGTCCACCAGCGTTCACCCGCACGGCACGCTGGCTTTCGCGGAGGTCTTTGTGGACAAAGCGGTGTCCTTGTCTGTGACTTCCGAGCAGCAGGCGGTGCGGCTAGCCAGCGATATCGCCGAGGCCGCCGTGCGTCAGGACGAATCAGGTGGCTGGCAACTACAACTTCCGGCTGGCGCGCGCATCCGTGTGCCACACCGGCGACCGTTGCAGCGCAGCGTCGCAGGGCAGTTTCCGAACGGCTCTGATCCAGCCCGGCACGGTTTGGACCCGGCAGTCGTGGCGGGAATGGACCCGCTGGCGGCATGGAACCTGGTCACCACGGCCGAGGCGTTCGCACAAGCGGGGCTGTCACCCGCTGAACTGCATGAGGCAGTGCACCCCACCATGATCGGAAATACCCAAGGTTCGGGTATGGGTGGAATGGCCAGCATCAAGAGCCTCTACGTGGATCCCATGGTGGGCACCGAGCATGCCAACGATCTACTCCAAGAGGCGCTGGGCAACGTCGTTTCGGCTCACACCAACACTGAACTGGCTGGTGGGTACGGCCCGATGGTGCATCCGGTAGCTGCTTGCGCCACGGCGGCGGTCTCCCTTGAGGAAGCGGTCGACAAGATCCGCCTTGGTAAGGCGGAGTTCGTGGTGGCTGGCGGCTGGGACGACCTGAGCGACGAAGGGATCAACGGCTTCGCAGATATGTCAGCCACCGCGGACAACGCGGCGCTGACTGAGGCTGGAATCCCGGCGCAGTTTCAGTCTCGGCCGGGAGACCGGCGCAGAGGCGGGTTCGTCGAAGCACAGGGTGGTGGCAGCTTCCTGGTCTGCTCCGGCGCTGTCGCACTCAGGCTAGGTCTGCCTGTGCGGGCCGTGGTGGCCTACGCTGGCAGTTTCGGTGACGGAATCAACGCTTCGATCCCAGCTCCTGGCCTCGGGGCGATTGGGGCCGCCACCGGCGGTGCCGACTCGCCGCTGATGACGAGTCTGTCAGCCCTCGGACTCACGGTCGACGACATTGAGGTGGTTTCCAAGCACGACACTGCGACTGCGGCCAATGACCCCAACGAGGCGCAGATTCACACCACGATCCAGTCTGCTCTGGGTCGCACCCCCGGGGCCCCACTGCGTGTGATCTCGCAGAAGTCGCTGACCGGGCATGCCAAGGGCGGTGCGGCCGCCTGGCAGATCGCCGGGCTTTGTGACGTCTTCGAATCCAACGTGATCCCTGGGAACCAATCCTTGACCTGCGTGGATCCCGAAGTCGTTCCAGGGGACTGGCTAACGGTGGATTACCGGCCGTTGCACCGGGCTAGGCCGGTGCAGGCGGCTCTGCTGACTTCTTTGGGATTCGGACACGTATCGGCCGTCGTGGCGGTGGTTCACCCCGACATCTTCATCTCCGCAATCCCAGAGCACCAACAGGCCGGTTACCTGCAGCGAGCTCAGGAGCGGCGCGCCATCGGCGCCATCACGACCCTGGCGGCCAGGCACGGCCGAGCCAGCGTCCTACAGCGGCAGACCTATCGCGGCTTTCCCGAAGGGGATGGTGTTGCTGAGTCTGAGTTGTTGCTGGACCCGAAGGGACGCATCGATCTACAGGAACAGGCACCAGCATGATCGTCGGTGTCGGGATTGACTTGGTGTCGCTTCCGGACTTCGCCCAGCAACTCCAGCAGCCGGGCTCAGCGTTCGTCAGTCTCACGTTCACTGAGCGGGAGCGCTCTGACTGCGGTGCGGCTGCCACGCGCACCCAACGCCTCGGTGCGCGGTTCGCGGCCAAGGAGGCCTTCATCAAGGCTTGGTCGGGCGCACGACTTGGGTTCGGACCCGACCTATCCCCGGCGGCGGTTGACTTCCGGGAGATCGAGGTCCGTCACGACGACTATGGTCGGCCCTTCTTGGGCTTGCACGGCACCGTGCGAAATCGGGTCACTCAATCCTTGGGTGCTGTCGACGCGCAACTCTCCATGTCCCATGAACCCGAGTTGGCAACGGCCATCGTGACCCTGACCCAACTCGTCGATAGGAACGAAGCGGCAAGCCCCGGCGGCACGCAGAAAGGCAGAATTAGTGACCGCGAGACCCCAATCA
>JAHZKU010000169.1 GCA_022600255.1 Actinomycetes bacterium
ATCCTGGCCGAGCTCGGATTCAACCTCGCGCCACTGATCGCAGGTGCGGGCATTCTGGGTGTCGCTCTAGGCTTTGGGGCACAGTCGCTCGTTGCTGATTTCCTTTCCGGTGTGTTCATCCTGATGGAGGACCAGTACGGGGTCGGGGACGTCGTCGATGTCGGGGACGCGACGGGAACGGTTGAAGAGGTGCAGCTGCGCACGACCCAGATTCGATCCGTGGATGGCGTGCTGTGGTTTGTCCGTAACGGCGAGATCATGCGCGTGGGCAACATGAGTCAGGACTGGTCTAGGACTGTGCTGGACATCGGCATCGCGTATGCGGCGGATATCCCTCGCGCGAAGGCGGCGATGGCTGAGGTTGGCGTGAAGTTTGCCGCCGATCCAGACCACGCTGATTCGGTGTTGGCGGTCCCGGAAGTATGGGGTGTCGAAGACTTGGCGGCGGACTCCGTCGTGCTCCGCATGGTCGTTAAGACCCACCCGGGTACCCAGTGGAGTGCGGCACGCGAACTGCGGGAGCGGATCAAGCTCGCATTCGACGAGCAGGGTATCGAGATTCCCTTCCAGCAACGAACCGTGTGGTTGCGCCGGGAGCCTGGTGACGAGGCTAATGCAGGCAGCTCAGTGGACGAGCAGTTGGACCTGAGGACCGAGTCGAGATCTGACTGAGCGACCGGGACAACGGAGTGGGGAGTATCCAAGGGCAGAGCAGATGATGTTCACCATTTTCTACTCAGAGGAAACTGCGGCGCTTGGGCTGAGCTAGGACGAACTGGGATCAAAGTCGCCGGGTGGACTGGCCTGAACGGGTGGTTCTCCAATCGACATGGCCTCGTGTGCCGGCCCGCGGTTTCGGTCAGGCCATGTTCGCAATCACTGATCCCCGTGCGAGCCGGGCAACGAGCAGGCGCCTGCTAGCTTGGGCCTGGCGCGCTAGTTGTGTTCGGGGCCAAAATCCATCTCTCGATGGTCAGGCGTGATCGTTCGACGCTCGCCATCAAGAAGGACTGGTCTTCCGGGTCAACTGCTACTCCGTGGTGCGTCAGCAAAGAAGTAGGTGAGAGAGTCTGCTGTTGGAGGGGCCAAGTGAGCTTCTCCGCTAACTCGCGAGACATCAGTACACGGATGCGGCAGGCAACATCTACTGCAAGGATCCACCCGATGCCGACTGAAGCTCGGCTTTCGGCCTTTCTCCTAGCGAGTGCAACCCTGGTGGGACTTGAGTTGGTGCCGCAGGGTAGCTTGCTGAGATGAAGCTGAGAATGCGCTCCTCTATAGTTCCCCTCGTTGTCGTTGGGGTTGGCTTCACCAGCCTGAGCGCGCCGCCCACGGCGCTAGGTGCCGCAGCGACGGCGTCGCCGGTGGCTTCTACGGGAGCCGGCAACGCCAAACAAACCGACTTGCGCAAGTTCCATCGGCAGCAACTCAAGTGGCGAGCATGTGGCGAGGCGGAGTGCGCCCGAGTCAAGGTGCCGCTTTCCTACAAACATACCAACGGTCCTACGATTCGCGTGGGAATCGCTAGGCAGCGATCAGCAGTCACCGGCTCGCGATCAATGCTTTTCAACCCCGGTGGACCCGGTGGCTCAGGGACCAAGCTCGTGGCGAGCGGCTCTGCGGGCAACCTCGTTCCAAAGCGGGTTCTGAAGAAGTACAACATCGTGGGAATAGATCCGAGAGGTGTGGGCCGCAGCAGCGAACTGATTTGCGGCTCCGAAGCGCAGTTCGAGAGGCTGCCGAGCAACACTCCGACAACCAAAGCCGAATCGAACGCCTATGTGCGCAAAGTGCAGAGGGTGGGGAAATGGTGCTGGCAATCGGACTCGGCCCTGACTGCCAACATCGGCACGGAAACAGTCGCCAAGGATCTGGATATTGTTCGCGCTGCCCTGGGTCACCGAAAGCTCAACTACCTGGGGATCTCCTACGGCACCTATCTGGGAACTGCCTATGCATCGCAGTTTCCTAAGCGTGTCCGAAAGTTCGTCCTTGATGCCGGCCTCTCAGCAAAGGTCGATATGCGTCAGTGGGCAAAGGCTCAGGCACGCGGTTTCGAACATGCCCTGCAACTCTTTGCGGCTTGGTGCCAAGAGGCTGGTTGTATCCCCGGCACAGCAAGTGAAATTATCCAAGAGATCACCAAACTGCTCACCGATCTACGCGCCGACCCGCTACCTGTCCCTGGAGGCCGGCCGGTGAGTTCCAGCGAGCTCCTCGGCATCATGACTAATGCTCTGCCCAATCAGGCTTTTTGGAAATACATGGTCAGCGCCCTTGCGGCCGCCCACGATGAGGACGGGCCTCTCGTCCGGCTGATCACGGACCTGCTCACTCCGCCGGAGGATAGTCACAACGGGGCTTCGGTGAACCCTGCAGTCAACTGCTACGACCGCCCGACAAAGACCAATGCCACGCTGAGTCGAAGATGGGCTCGCAACTGGAGCAAATTCTCCCCGACGTTCGGTTCGGCCATGGCCTACTCGTTCATGGCTTGCGGCAAGTGGCCAATCCGCCGCAACCAGTCCGTTGCACCTTTGACGTCATCAACAACTAGTTCGCCTGTCCTTCTGATCGGAGGGGCAAACGACCCGTTGACTCCGTTCCGGTGGACTCGGGAGTTGGCGAAAAAGTACCGCAACAAGAGCGTCATCAAATGGTCGGGTATCGGCCACGGAGCAATCGGAAACGATCCCTGCGTGGATCGGAAGGTCACCAACTACTTCTTGCGCGGGAAGCTTCCCCAGAGAAACACAACCTGTTGATCCGCTTGGTTCGGCCTTCAGATCGTACTTGTGCTGGGATTGCATGAAATACTTGGCTCGTCAGACTGTTCTTGTCACGGAGCTTGCACTGAGCGACTTTCGCCTGTCGACTCCTTCCCGAGGAGGAAATCACTGTGACGGTCCCGGGGATTGATAGGCCTGCGGAGTTGCTGCGCATTGCCGTGGATACGATGCTTGAGCCGTTGACGATTCTAGAGTCCGTTCGTGATTCGTCCGGCGAGATCGTGGATTTTCGTTGGCTATATATTAACGAAGCTGAGGCTACTCTGCTACCGCGCGAGACGATGATTGGTAGCTGCCTTTTGGCGCTGCTACCGGAACATCGAGGTGGGCTTTTCGAAGCCTACAAGCAAGTGGTGGATTCCGGAGAGAAGCTTGTCTTGTCCGAGGTTGGTTACGACGACACTTGGGGGACGTCCGAGACGATCCCAATGGTGCTGAACATCCAGGCGGTCAAGGTTGGGGACGGAGTCGCGGTGTCGTGGACGGACGTTACCCAGGGGGTTGCGGCCCGGCACTCCTTAGCAGCGGCTCTGAGACCAACTGCTCATGGCACCCGGCAGAGCAAATCCGTTGGATTCGGAGTTGCTGCG
>JAHZKU010000170.1 GCA_022600255.1 Actinomycetes bacterium
TAGGTTCCCAGCCGCCAGTGCGACGCCGGTCCTGGCTGGTGCCTGTCCTCGGGGCAGCCGTCGTAATCCTCTTGCTAGTGCTGCCGGCCGTTGGCTTGGTCGCCGCCACCCTCTTCGTCCTGCTGCTCAGCCCACTCAATCGATTCTTTGAGGGTCGCGTTGCTGTTGTCTGGGTGTTCGCGTTCTTCGGTTCCAGTGTGCTGTTTGAAGTAGCTAAGCTGCCTGTTTCGGGTGCGACACTACGGTGGTTATTGATCGGCATCGTCGCCGCGGTCGCAAGCTGGAGTTACCTCCGCCACGATGCGCTTCCCCTTCCGCGCTGGAGTTGGGCGAGCACCATCTGGCTGGCCGCCGTCTCAGTCCTTTTCACTTCGCTGTACCTGCCGCTGTGGGGTGCCACTCCGGCGGAGTTGCTGGCGGCTCTCCAAATTGGCTGGGATCACTCCAGTCATTTTGCATTCTTTGCGGGGAGTTACGAACAACAAAGCGTCGGGTTTGTCACCGAGAGCGGACAATGGGCATTCGGCTCCAGTTACCCGGCTGCCGATGTGTACCTGTGGAGCGCTGTGCTTGGGCTAGTCGCCGGATCAGCCGCTTTCGCCGATACTCAGGAACTCTTGGGTCCCTATGTCGTGTTCTCGATGGCCACCACGGCGTTAGCGGTAGGCGTCTTAGTGGCCGTCGTAGCGGATATGTCCCGACTCTTGGCGGGTCGAGGAAACCGGACCGTCGCGGCTGCGGCAGGTGCGCTGGTCGCCGCGATCCTGCTGGTTAGTGGCGACGCTGCCCAGAGCTGGAACTTCGGTCACGTCAACTTCCTGGTGATAGTCACCGTCGCCGTGGCGGGTAGTTGGTACGGCTTCCGTCTGATTCAGTCCGGTCGGTTGTGGTTCGGCGCCGTCACGATTGCGGCGGCGGGTGTCACGGCCCTGATCATGTACCCGCCGGTGGTCGTGGCAGTTCTGCCGGTTGGGCTGTGGATGATCTGGCGCGTGGTGGGCGGTCGGTGGTTGTGGTGGGTGGTGCTTGGCCTGCTGGCACTTGGTGCAGGTGTCGTGCTGCTGGCGCGGTTTGGGACAACTCCTGACGGTCTGCTTGCCGCCGTTGACGAACTCGCTGCTGCTCCCGGTGGTCCACCTCCGTTCGACCAACTGGTGCTGCTGGCACTCCCGGTTGTTGCAGTACTTCTCGCGCGCCACGCGTTCGTCGCTGCTGGGTTTGGTGCCAGTGTGGCCGTAACGAGTGCGGTATTGGGACTGGCTGGGGTCGCTGCACTGCTGACTTGGCGAGCGCTAGCGCAGGGCTTTTCCCTGCAGCCACCAGACGCCTACTACGCGGTGAAGCTTTGGTACGGCACGGCGCTGATCTGTATCTCGTTGCTGGCGGTGGTAGCAGCGGTCTGGTTCATCGGATACCGGCGCTACAACGCCCAGCCCGGTCGGGCGCTCACCAAGTATTGGTCGATTGCCGCCTGGGGGGTGCTGATCGCCGTCCCCATCTGGGCGATGGGGTATTTCGGTCCGGTGCCGGCAGGAGTATCACTCGGTCGCGTGTCGCCGGCGCTGGAAGCATTTGAGCAACGTGCTGAGGCTCGTGAGGCGCAGGCCGCGTTGGGGAATCAGCTCATCGCTGCGAGTGCGGTCACTGTCGCTGGCAATGGGCAGCCGATCTTCTGGGAAACCGGTGCCGGCGCCGACCAGGTACTGCGCACCAATATCTGGCTGATGGCCATCAGCGGTGGGGTGTCGGCAGCAGACCGAGCCCTGATTGAACAGATCGCACCACTGTCCAGCGAATCGATCGCTCCACTGAGTGAGGTACTCGCGGACAACCCCGATAAAACAGTGCAGATCGCCTATGTCGATCCTCGTGCGACCGCGTACTTAGAACCCATGCAACAACAGTTCCCCGAACAGGTCACCTTGCTGCCCCTCTTCTAGTGAGCATCACCCCCCCCGAAACCAGCCACCGGGCCAGCAATCAGTCACGAGCACGCCTTCGGGCTATCCGTCTTGAATGCGTTTGAGGATCGCGCCGGAGATCGCGGCCAAGACCACCAGGCCGATGGCCAACAGCAACCACGGGTTGGTGTCAGACGGCTGCACCGCGGCCATGGTCATGACGTAGGCGGCGTTGCCGACCGCACCCTCGGGCGCCCCGTAAGGCAGGGCGCTATCGGCGCGCTTATTCGACGCTTCCAAATAGGCACTGGCTTGGGCGGGATCGTCGCTGGAGGCCACGATCTCGGCGTACAGTTCCTCAGTCCCTTGGCTCTGCAACTCAGCACTACCTGCGGCCAGCGCGTCACTGCCGCTGGTGGCTTCGTTCAAACCGGCCGCTAGTTCGGTCAGAGCTGCGGATACCTCAACCGTGCCAAAGGCGACTTCGCCCGCCGCCACTGCCAACTCTTCGCTACCGGTCGCCAGTTCTTCACCGCCGGCAGCCACGACAGCGGCGCCTTCGTCCAACGCCTGCGCACCGTCGTCCAACGCTTCGGCGCCGTTGGCGGCGGCTTCGATGCCGGCGCTGAGGTCTTCCAGGCCTTCAACGAGCCCCTGGTTACCGGACTTGTTCGATCCGCTGCGCAACGCCAGCGACAACTCATCAACGCCGGACTTGATCTCGGTAAGTGCCAGATAGAGTCCCTGGGCGCTGTCGCTGGTCAGGTATGCGCGCAGGCTTAGTTTCGCCAAATCGACTTGCGCCGCGACAAGTTTTGCGAGTCCGGTAGTCAGTTCTCGGCACCCGTTTGGCGGCGGCGGCAGTGGTGTGCAAGCCGCATTGGCGCCCTCGGTGAGGGTGTCCGTGGCGCTCTTCAGCTGTTCCCGGATATCCAGAATCTGGTTGTTCATCGTCACCAGGCTGTTGCGCACGGCTTCTGACAAGGCGACCGAGGTGGTCACCAGGGTTTCCAGGGTCACGGTGCCGGTAGGGGTTGTAGTGGGGGTGGGAAAGATTGGCTCGCCGTTGGGTTGGGTGGGGATCGTTGTTGGTGTTGGGATGGGCTGGATCGGTTCTGGTAGCGGTGGGTCGTTGGGGCTGCCGACTGCATCGGCCAGTTCTTCTGCACCCTTGGTCAGCGCCGTCGAGGCGACGGCCAACTCCGGCATTGCTTCCGCCAATACCGCAGTAGCTTCGGCTAGTTCGGTGATCCCGGTGGCGAGACCTTCGGTGCCTTCCGCCAAGTCGACTGCCCCCAACGCAAGGGCGGCACTCCCGGCGGCCACTCCTTCGGTCCCGGGTACCAAAAGATCAGACACCCCGGCGCTGGCAGCATCTGCCCCGGTGGCAGCCTCGGTGATACCGGTAGACAACTGCGCCGCCCCTTGGGCGAGTGCCAGAGTTTCTTCGTTCAGTTGGTCCACGCCGGA
>JAHZKU010000171.1 GCA_022600255.1 Actinomycetes bacterium
ACGCGGTAACGCATGTACGGCGCGGACCGCAAGCGTTAACGCCTAGGCCATGGCGCTGGCTATCGCCGCCGCCGCGGCGGTCGGATCGCTGGCCCCGGTGATTGGTCGACCGACCACCAGAACGTTGGCCCCAGCCGCGAGAGCAGCCTGCGGAGTTGCCACTCGCGCCTGGTCTTGCCGATCAGACCCAGCCGGTCGAATCCCCGGCGTCACGATGTCGACCACTCCCCCGACTACGCTGCGGATCGCGGTTGCCTCCAACACCGATGAGACCACCGCCCGCGCGCCAGCCGCCACCGCCAACGCAGCCCAGTGGGCGGCCAGATGCGCGGGCGTACCGCTAAGTCCCAGATCAGACAGATCGCTCGGGGCTAACGAAGTTAAGACAGTGACCGCCGTAATGCGGGTTTTCGGGAGAGCCTCGGCGGCCGCAGCAATCATGTCCGACCCACCCGAGGCGTGCACAGTCAGGTAGTCCGGGTCCAGCGGCGCGACCGCTCTGGCGCCACCCGCCACTGTGGCGGGGATATCGTGCAGCTTCAGGTCCAGGAACAGTCCACATGCTGGTGCTTGCTCTCGGACGGTCTGGACCCCCTCCGCGCCGTTGCGCAGGTAAAACTCCAGCCCAAGTTTCAGCAGGCCCGCGTGCGGAGCAACGGCACCGGCCCATTGCGCCGCTTGGTCTACGTCGGCGGTATCTAGCGCTACGGCCAGTTCAGGCATGAGCAACTCCTACGAGTTCGGCGGGCAACTTTCCTTTTTCTGTCAACAGTTCAGTGAGTTCATCCAAAACTCTGCGACCAGCCCGCGGGTCCTGCAACAGGGCGGTCCCGACGGCAACAACAGTGGCGCCACCCATGATCATTCGTAGCGCGGAGGCCCCATCCCAGATACCACCACTGGCAATGATGGGGACATCACCCAAACTGGCCCGCACCTCCCAAACGGCCCGGAGCGCAATCGGGGCAATCGCCGGGCCAGAAAGCCCGCCAACATGAGAGCCCAGGGTCAGGCTTTGCCGCGCCAAATCAACATCAAGTCCGCGCACAGCATTAATCAGCGAAAGCCCCGTTGCCCCAGCGTCCACGCAAGCCCGGGCCACACTCACCGTGTCTGCTATGTCGCCCGACAACTTCGCAAAAACTGGCATCGCCGTACCAGCGTTGCGACGCACCGCGTGAATCACTGCGGCAGAACCACTGGCATCTGAGGCGAATGGCAGCACCCCCGGGCCATGCACCGGGCTGCTCAGGTTCACTTCAATTGCGACCACGCCAGGGGCTTGGCGCAGCCTCCCGGCGAGCCGACCAAACTCGGCTACGGTGTCCGCAGCAATCGAAACAATGGGTGTGACGTGCCGGGACAGGAGCCAAGGCAATTCGGTCGCCAAGAAGTGATCCATGCCCGCGCCGGGGAGTCCTAGCGCGTTCAGCAACCCCGCGGGTGTCTCAGCTAGCCGCGGCATGGGCCGGCCAGTGCTCCCGAACTCGGTCACGCTGTGCGTGACGACCGCCCCGAACTCGCTCATGTCTGTGAAGCGCGCTAGCTCAGGCCCAGTGCCTGCGCAGCCAGCAGCCGCCAGGACGGGGCTGCTCAGTGGCACGCCGGCCAATACCGTCGTCATATCCGGCGTTGCGGTGGCCATCAGGCTAGCTCCGATCCGATGGCCAGCCCGGCGGCCGCATCCGGCCACTGCAGCAGATCCGCGTTAAACACTGCACCTTCGGTGCAGCCCCGGACAACCCGCGCGACGCCGTCGTTGCCTCTCACCGGCAGCGCACACCCGGCGCAGATTCCGGTACCGCAACCAACAGCAAAATCGACCAGGCATTGATGTGGCACTCCGCTGCTGGTAACAACCTCGGCAATGAGCCGCAGGCTGGCACTGGATCCAGCGGAGTAGACAACACCCGGAGTGCTCGTATCCAGTCGCTGCGACAGCGCCGCATGCACCTCGGAGTCCGTCGTGGCTGGCGAATCGTCAATAACGTGGGTGGCGCTTGCGATACGCCGCGCGTCCAACAGGCCGTAGCCGGCATCGGATGACTGCAGGAATATGAACTCGACCCGGCAGTCGCGGGCCACCAAGGCCCGCCCTAACCCGATCAAGGCTGCCATGGCCGGGCCGCTCCCCACGAGGAGGCAAGTCGTTGGCTGTTTGGGCAGTGAGAAGGGGCGGCCGATGGGGCCAATCACATCCACGGTGTCTTTGCGACCTAACCCCGATAGCCAGTCACGCCCCGAGGTGACCGTGTCCAGAGAGGCGCTGGCACGCAAGCCATCGTCTTGGGTAACCACCCATCCCGTACGCCTGAGCAGAGCCGATGGGTGCTGGCCAGGTTCGGCAAGCGCAACGAACTGGCCCGGTCTCGCGGAGAAACCCGCAGGAGGCCCCGAGAGCGTCAAGGAACGGTGACCGGACCCCTCCCGCAGCGCCAAGATCTGGGCGCGCCACTGAACCGGTTGCTTCATCCCGCCGCGGTTTCGCGCAAAACCGCCAGGTCTTGGGCATGTTCCTGCAAGGAACGGACCCCGATAGAGGACTGCAGGGCACCCTCAATCCCTTGTACGGCCGCTCCGAGTCCGGACACGGTGGTGATGCAAGGAACCCCCGATGTCACGGCGGCTGTCCGAATCTCGTAGCCGTCCAACCGGGTGCCTACCCCGAAAGGGGTGTTCACGATGAGGTTGACATCACCGTCCAAGATGGCTTGCACGGTGGTGGGCTCTCCATTCGGGCCAGGGCCCTCACGCTGCTTGCGCACCACCTCAACAGTCAACCCGTTCCGGCGCAGGATTTCAGCGGTTCCAGCCGTCGCGTAGATTTTGAAGCCCAGATCCGCGAGGCGCTTCACTGGGAAGATCATGGATCGTTTGTCTTTGTTGGCCACACTCACCATGACACCCCCGGTCTGTGGGAGGCCACCTTTGTAGGCACCGGACTGGGACTTGGCGAATGCGGTTCCAAACGAGGAGTCGATTCCCATCACCTCGCCGGTGGAGCGCATCTCCGGGCCCAGAACCGTGTCGACGCCGTGGAAGCGACCGAATGGCAGGACGGCCTCCTTGACCGCGATCGGACCACCGATCGGCAGATCACCGCCATCTCCGGATTCGGGCAGAATGCCTTCGGCCCGCAACTGTTTGATCGACTCACCCATCATCACTCTGGCCGCCGCTTTGGCGAGGGAAACACCCGTGGCTTTGGAGACAAAAGGCACTGTCCGACTAGCCCTCGGGTTCGCTTCCAGCACGTAGAGGACGTCACCGGACAGGGCGTACTGCACGTTGAGCAAACCATGGACGCCAACTCCCGCCGCAATGGCTTTGGTAGAGTCCCGGATCCGTTCGATTTCGGCGTGCCCCAACGACATCGGCGGCAGGGAACAGGCGGAATCGCCTGAGTGGATCCCAGCCTCCTCGATGTGTTCCATCACCCCGCCGAGGTACAACTCCTCGCCGTCGTAGAGTGCGTCAACGTCGATCTCAATGGAATCGTCTAGGAAGCGGTCAATCAAGACCGGGTGGGTTGGGTTCAAATCAGTGGCGCGTTGCAGGTAGTCGGCTAAGCGCTCATCGCTATAGACGATCTCCATGCCCCGGCCCCCTAACACGTAAGAGGGCCGGACCAACACCGGATACCCGATCTCAGCAGCGATGGCTTTGGCTTCGTCGAACGAGAACGCCGTCCCGTGTTTGGGCGCTGGCAAGCCAGCAGCTGCCAGCACCCGACCGAATGCCCCCCGCTCCTCAGCTAGGTGGATTGACTCCGGCGTGGTGCCCACGATGGGAACGCCGAGGTCCTTCAGCCCTTGGGCCAACCCCAATGGCGTTTGCCCGCCTAGCTGCACAATGACACCCGCGATCTCGCCGGACTCCGCCTCGGCGTGGTAGACCTCCAACACATCTTCCAGCGTCAGGGGCTCGAAGTAGAGCCGATCGGAGGTGTCGTAGTCAGTGGAGACGGTCTCTGGGTTGCAGTTCACCATCACCGTTTCGTACCCGGCTTCCCGCAGAGTCAGAGCGGCATGGACACACGAATAGTCGAACTCGATACCTTGGCCGATGCGGTTTGGCCCCGACCCCAGAATCAGGACCTTCGGGCGCAGACCGGCAGTGATTTCGTTCTCTTCGTCATAACTGGAGTAGTGATATGGCGTCTTGGCTTCAAACTCAGCCGCGCAGGTGTCCACAGTCTTGAACACCGGCCGAATCCCGAGCGCGTGGCGCACACCACGCACCACCGACTCCGGTTGACTGACGATGCCGGCAATCTGGGCATCGGAGAAGCCCGCGCGCTTCGCGGCTTTCAGCAAACCCGGTTCTAAGACTCCCGCCTGGGCAATCTCGTCGGCCAAGTTGTTGAGGATTTCGATCTGGTCTAGGAACCAGGGATCCATCCCGGTGGAGGCATGAACCTCCTCAACGCTGGCCCCAGCCCACAAGGCTTGTTGAATCGTGCGCAATCGGCCGTCTGTCGGGAATGCTGCTTTCTGCACCAACTCTGCGACATTGGTCGGTTTGGCCCCAACCCAGGAGAACGAGGACTCCGGACGTTCGGTAGAGCGGAGCGCCTTCTGCAGGGCTTCGTTGAAACTTCGTCCGATGGCCATGGCCTCGCCCACACTTTTCATGGTGGTGGTGAGCCCGGGGTCAGCGTTGGGGAACTTCTCGAATGCAAACCGCGGGACCTTCACCACAACATAGTCCAAGGCTGGCTCGAAGGCGGCCGGGGTCTCTTGGGTGATGTCGTTGGGGATTTCGTCCAAGCTGTAGCCAACCGCTAGGCGCGCAGCGATCTTGGCGATGGGGAATCCGGTCGCCTTGCTGGCAAGGGCGCTGGAGCGCGAGACTCTGGGATTCATTTCAATCACGATGATCCGGCCGTCCTGCGGATTCACGGCGAACTGGATGTTGCAGCCACCAGTGTCTACGCCGACGGCTCGGATGATATCGATGCCAAGGTCGCGCAACCGCTGGTATTCCCGGTCGGTGAGCGTTAGGGCAGGTGCCACGGTGATCGAATCCCCGGTGTGCACACCCATCGGATCGACATTCTCTATGGAACAGATGACCACGACGTTGTCGTTGTGGTCCCTCATCAACTCAAGCTCGTACTCCTTCCAGCCCAGAATCGATTCCTCGAGCAGCACTTCGGTCGTGGGCGAGGCGGCTAGACCGGCGCCGGCGATCTTCCGCAGTTCCTCGGGGTCATGGGCGAATCCGGAGCCGGCCCCACCCATGGTGAAGCTGGGGCGGACGACGACCGGATAGTTCAGTTCCTCGGCCGCGTCCAAACACTCCTGCATCGTGTGGCATATCCGGCTTGCTGCTGAGTCACCACCGATCTCGGCGACGATTTGCTTGAACACTTCCCGGTTCTCGCCACGCTCGATCGCCGCCACGTTGGCCCCGATCAACTCAACGTCGAGTTCCTCCAACGCCCCAGAGTGATACAAATCCATCGCCACATTCAGCGCTGTCTGACCGCCTAGCGTGGCCAAGACCGCGTCGGGCTGTTCCTTCTTGAGGATGGCGGTCACAACGTCGGGGGTGATCGGTTCGACGTAGGTTGCGTCGGCGAACTCCGGATCGGTCATGATCGTTGCTGGGTTGCTGTTGAGCAGAATGACCCGGATGCCCTCCTCACGAAGCACCCGGCAAGCCTGGGTGCCGGAGTAGTCAAACTCACAGGCTTGGCCAATCACAATCGGACCGGACCCGATCACCATGACGGACTTGATATCTGGTCGCAGAGGCATGTCAGGCTCCCATCAATTCCACGAAACGGTCGAACAAATATGCAGAATCGTGCGGCCCGGCCGCAGCTTCGGGGTGGTACTGCACACTGAATGCGCGGCCATCGCGCAGTTGCAGCCCTTCAACAACATCGTCGTTTAGGCAAACGTGAGACACCGCGGCCCGGCCGTAGTCGGTATCGAAATCTGTTCCGATCGGAGCCTGGATCGCAAAGCCGTGGTTGTGAGCGGTGATCGCGATTCTTCCCGTGGCGAGGTCTTGCACCGGTTGGTTAATCCCACGATGCCCGAACTTCAACTTGTAGGTGTCTAGCCCCAGCGCTCGCCCGAACATCTGATTGCCGAAACAGATTCCAAAGAGCGGCTTATCTGCGTCTAGAATCGCGCGCACCTGGGTCAATGCGTGGGTGGCGGTTGCGGGATCTCCGGGCCCGTTGGAGAAGAAGTATCCGTCAGCCTCCGTGGCCAACATGTCCGACACAGAGGTTTGTGCCGGCAGGACAATCACGCGGATTCCCCGTTGCGCCATCAGTTCGGGCGTCATGGCCTTGATGCCTAGATCCACCGCAGCCACTGTCAGGCGCGGTGTACCGGCAGGCTCAACCACGTACGGTTCGGCACAGGTAACCGCATCGGTTAGGTCCGCACCAACCATCTCGGGACTGGCCAAGACTGCGGCCAACCGATCAGCGTCGTTACCCGGATCAGTCGCTGGGTCTGAGAACAGCCCCACCCGCATCGCGCCCTTGTCGCGTAGGTGTCGAGTCAGCGCCCGCGTGTCGATATCGGAGATTCCCACAATGTCGGCCGACTCAAGGTCAGATTCCAGGGTGCGCTCGGATCGCCAGTTGCTGGGGCGCGGGGATGGGTCGCGCACCACGTAGCCGGACACCCAGATCTTCCGGGACTCCGCGTCGGTGTCGTTCATCCCAGTGTTCCCGATGTGCGGGGCCGTTTGCACCACAACCTGTCGGTGATATGAGGGGTCAGTAAGCGTCTCCTGATACCCCGACATCCCGGTGTTGAAGACAGCTTCTCCGAATGTGGTACCCCGGGCCCCGAAGGACTTGCCGGTGAAAACCCGGCCATCCGCCAGTACCAGAACTGCATCATCTCGACTGCGACTCATCTACCCCTCCTTGACTCCGGACCCGTGACTTAGGCCCGCGACGGCGGTCAGTTCAGTGATGGCCGCCGCCTGTATCTGTGGATCTGCGATCCAGAACCCGCTGGTGACTTCCTGCGCCGACCACTCCCAGGTGATCATCAACAAGCCGGGTTTGCGGAACGCCTTCTGCAGCATTCCGTTACCGACACCAACACTGCGGATGCTCCCACGTGAGATCGGCAGGTCAGCCGCCCCTTGCCTTGTGACGCGAACGGCCTTGTCCGAAATGGAGATTTCGGCTTGAGCGGCCAAGCCACCGGCGGCCACGCGATCCCACAAATTCGTGGCCACAACTGTTCCGATGTACTTGGCCCGACAGCTGAATCGAACCCCTTCGACAGGACTCTGCGAGACTTGCTCCGGTGGGCTGAACTCCGTCTGGCGACGCAGGCGATTCCGCCAGCCTCGCCGTAGCGCCAGCCACAACAATCCGACACACCCCAGCACCAGCAAAGTAAGGGCGATCCGCAGCGGCCAGTCACCCACCGAAGCTTGTTCGGTGTATTCGGCAAGCGGGATCATCACCACTGCAGCTCGCCGTCAATCACCGTTGCGCGACCGCGGAAGAACGTGGCCGTCACCTTGGCCGGCAATTTCATCCCGTTGTAGGGCGAGTTGTGGGATGGGCCGGGAAAGTCGGCGGCGTTAACCACCCAGGTCTGGTCCGGATCCACCACCGCTAAGTTGGCCGGCTCACCGACTGCAAGGGGCTGGCCTTGATCCTGAACCTGACCGATGCGCGCGGGCGAAGTCGACAGCCGATCAGCGACCCCAGCCCAATCCAACGCTTGCGTGGTCAC
This sequence comes from Actinomycetes bacterium, assembly GCA_022600255.1. GTDB lineage: Bacteria > Actinomycetota > Actinomycetes > S36-B12 > JAHZKU01. Next base: position 7,728 of record JAHZKU010000171.1, read on the forward strand.
CATCGATTGAGCGACGACCGACAGGGCGGTAGGCAGTCCCAGCATGCCGAACGCGGCGTAGTCCCACTCACAGTCTTTGTCCTCCGAGGCGTGCGGGGCGTGATCGGTCGCGACGATGTCGATCGTGCCATCGGCCAACCCTTCGCGCACGGCTACGACATCGGCCGCGGTGCGCAAGGGCGGATTGACCTTGTAGACCGGGTCGTAACCCACGGCCAAGTCATCTGTCAGAAGTAGGTGGTGCGGGGTGACTTCAGCGGTCACCTTGATGCCGCGCTGCTTGGCCCGCCGGATGATGTCCACACTTCCGGCCGTGGACACGTGGCAGATGTGCAGCCGGGAATCCACGAGTTCCGCCAGCAGGATGTCCCTGGCGATGATGGCCTCTTCGGCCACAGAGGGCCAGCCCTTCAGCCCGAGCCGGGCAGAAATCACACCTTCGTTCATCTGGGCACCTTCGGTGAGCCGAGGTTCCTGGGCATGCTGCGCAATCACGCCGTCAAAGACTTTGACGTACTCCAGCGCCCGGCGCATCCGCACCGGATCCGAAACACACTTGCCGTCATCGCTGAAGACCCGCACGCGAGCGGCGGAGTCTGCCATCGCACCGAGTTCGGCCATCCGCTGGCCCTCCAGCCCGACAGTAACAGCGCCGACGGGACGGACATCGACGTAACCGGCTTCCCGGCCGAGCCGCCAGACCTGGATTGCCACACCCGCGGTGTCCATGACCGGATCGGTGTTGGCCATGGCGTGGACCGCCGTGAAGCCACCCAAGGCGGCGGCTTGGGAACCAGTATGAACAGTCTCAGCATCTTCCCGACCAGGTTCGCGCAGGTGCGTGTGCAGGTCGACCAGACCGGGCAGCAGCACCTGCCCAGCACCAGGAATCACCTGCGCAATGGGGTTGCGAGCCGCTCCCGTTCCTGGCGCACAGATCTCGCGAATCTTACCTGCCGCGATCACCACGTCGACCGGATCACTGTTGAGTGGCCGGACTTCAGAAAGGACGAATTCCGATTGTGACTTGGCGTCCCCGCTCATACCGTCAGCCCTTCATCTTGGTCAGTTTGACCGCCTACCAGCAGGTACAGAACCGCCATTCACACGGTCACACCATTGGCCACCTGCTCCACGATCACCGAGCGATCGGAGTCAGCCACCATGTCCCCAATCTCCAAGCCGCGATTCATCGGCCCGGGATGCATGACCAGGGAGTCTTTGGGCAACCGCGCCATGCGCTCGGAATCTAGGCCGTAGCGCCGGCTGTACTCGCGGGCCGACGGAAAGTAGGCCTCATTCATCCGTTCCCGTTGCACCCGCAACATCATGACGACGTCCTGGGCCTCGAGATCCTCGTCGAGGGAGTATGCCACCCGCGCTGGCCATTGCTCGACGCCGACTGGGAGCAACGTTGGTGGAGACACCAGCGTCACCTCGGCACCCAGCGTGTGCAACAAGGCTACGTTGGAGCGGGCCACGCGGGAATGCAGGACGTCTCCTACTAGCATCACTTTTAGCCCGCTCAGATCCCCCGTGTTGGCGCGGAGGTGGCGACGCATTGTGTAGGCATCCAAGAGCGCTTGCGTGGGATGTTGGTGCCCGCCGTCACCTGCGTTGATGACTGAACCTTCGATCCAACCCGAGGTGGCGAGCCGATAGGGTGCCCCGGACGCACTGTGCCGGATCACCACCGCGTCGGCTCCCATCGCTTCCAGCGTTAATGCAGTGTCCTTGAGTGTTTCGCCCTTAGAGACACTCGAGCCTTTCGCAGAGAAGGAAATGACATCGGCCGAGAGTCGCTTCGCCGCAGCCTCGAAGGAGATTCGAGTGCGGGTGGAGTCTTCAAAGAAGAGATTGACGACCGTGCGGCCGCGCAGCGCGGGCAACTTCTTGACCGACCGATCGGTGAGGTTGGCCATTTCCGAGGCAGTGTCGAGGATAAGGACGGCTTCGTCCCGACCGATGTCATTCGTGTTCAGCAGATGCTTCATCAGACAACCTCCCGGCGCAGGACAATCTCGTCCACGCCGTCCAGCTCGGACATTCGCAGACGCACACTCTCCCCTTTGTTCGTCGGCAGGTTCTTACCGACGTGGTCCGCGCGGATCGGCAACTCCCGGTGGCCTCTATCGACAAGGACGGCCAACCGGACAGATTGCGGCCGGCCGACGTCGTTGATCGCATCCAATGCTGCCCGCACGGTTCTTCCCGAATACAGCACGTCATCGACCAAGATGACTTTCTTGCCATCGATCCCCCCAGCGGGAATCGCAGTGTGCCCTAGCGCTCGCGCGGGGTGCAACCGCAGGTCATCGCGGTACATCGTGATGTCCAATGACCCGACGGGGACTTCGACCCCCTCGGCCTGGCGCAGGCGGTCAGCGATGCGTTGCGCCAGAAGCGCCCCTCTGGTTGGGATTCCGAGAATGACGAGATCAGTAGCGCCCCTGGCCTGCTCCAGAATCTCGTGTGAGATTCGAGTCAACGCGCGGGCTAGATCATCGGCATCCATCACGACCGGCCCGAGTTCCTCGGGCCGGGGATCTGCAGATTCGGGAAGACCCTCGTTCATATTGAACTCCTTGGCCGCCTCTCGGGACGGGTCGTTAAAGGATGTCCTGTCACCCCAAGATATCAGCCAACTCTGATGGCGAAACGCGCCACCTATGTACGGATTGCCCACATTCGTGATTACACTGGGTAGCGGAGACTGCAAGGAGTCTTCGATAGCTGTTAGGTCACTTCAGCCTGGCTAAGACTTGGATGCGATTGCTCCCGGCAAACACAAAGTGTGATGCATCCCGCTAGAAGGGTCTTGGACAAGCCTAGGGGTGACTACATAACGTAGATGTAGCCAAACATTTGGCTACTAGGACAGGAGTAGGGATGGCTACTGATTACGCGCGTGCCCTCGGTGGACGACTTCGAGCGATACGCCAGCAGCAGGGCCTCTCCCTGCAGGGCGTTGAAGAAAAGTCGGGTGGCCGTTGGAAAGCCGTCGTCATTGGCTCATACGAACGCGGCGATCGCGCCGTGACAGTAGCCAAACTCGCTGAGCTCGCCGAGTTCTATGGCGTCCCGGTCGCCGAGCTTCTTCCCGGTGGGATGGCCGGAGCCACGCTAGAGCCGCCAACCCAGATCGTTATTGACCTTGCCCAGTTGTCGCGGGTTCCTGCCGACAAGGCTGGTCCGTTGGCTCGATACGCTGCAGCCATTCAGACGCAGCGCGGCGATTACAACGGTCGCATCCTGTCGATTCGGGCGGACGACTTGCGCACGCTGGCTGTCATTTACGATCAGCCCGCGGGCGTCCTCGCCGAAGAACTCATCGCTTGGGGCGTCCTGAACCCGGAGGCACGTACTGCGGTCGGTAGCTGACCCTAGTCAGGCAACCAGCCGTGTCCCATTTCGTGGACACGCATCCCATTGGTTGTTCCCGGCAGGCCCGGTGGCACCCCGGCCACAATCACCACACGGTCGCCTCTGCGGGCGCGTCGGATGTCCAGCAGGGCCGAGTCAACGGTTTTCACGAGGTCATCGGTTTGCTGCACGTTGGGTGCCAGAAATGTCTCGACCCCCCAGACGAGCGCCAACTTGCTGCGCACGGACGGGTTTGGCGTAAACGCCAGCAGCGGAATCGCCGGCCGGTGCCGGGCGATTAGCCGAGCAGTAGAGCCAGTTTCGGTGAAGGCAATCACATACTTAGCGTGGACAGAGTCCGCCACATCCACCGCCGCCCGAGTCATGGCGCGGGCGGTCGAGCCATGGTGGTCGCGGGGCATGGCCGGGATTCGCTCCAGCGCCAACTCCTCAACGTGACTGATGATCTTACTCATCGTGGTCACTACCAGGGGCGGGTGTTCCCCAACGCTGGTCTCTGCTGAGAGCATCAACGCGTCGGCACCATCTAACACCGCGTTGGCCACATCGGAAGCTTCCGCACGAGTGGGTCGACTGTCGGTGGTCATCGAGTCCAGCATCTGGGTTGCCACGATAACGGGCTTGGCGGCGCGCCGACACAGGTCGATCGCACGCTTCTGCTCCAGCGGCACCTCCTCCAGTGGCAACTCAACGCCCAGGTCGCCCCTGGCCACCATGACCCCATTAAACGCGGCCACAATCTCTGGCAGAGCCTTGATCGCTTCCGGCTTCTCCACCTTGGCCAAGACCGGCATCCGGCGTCCCTCGGAGTCCATGACCTCGTGAACTCGATCGATGTCACTGGCCCGGCGGACAAACGACAGCGCAACCATATCCACGCCGGTTCGGACCGCCCAACGCAGGTCGGTCACGTCCTTTTCCGTCAGGGCCGGTGAACTGACGGCAACACCGGGTAGGTTCAGGCCTTTGTGGTTAGACACCCAGCCCGGAACCACCACCTTGGTGACGACGTCCGCGCCCGCAACGTCGATGACCTCAAGCGCAACCTTGCCGTCGTCCACCAAGATGGGGTTACCCACCAGCACGTCTTCTGGCAACCCGGCATATGTTGTGCTCACCCGGTCTGCGGTTCCCATTTCGGGGTCGGTGGTGATAGTGAATGTCGCACCCTCATCTAGGTGCACCGGCCCCGACGCAAACATCCCCAGCCGAATCTTAGGCCCTTGCAAGTCGGCCAGAATGCCAACTCCGCGCCCGGTCTCGTCCCCGGCCCGGCGAATCAGTTCGTAGATCTGTTCGTGATCGGCATGGGTGCCGTGAGACAGGTTGAGTCGGGCGACGTCCATCCCGGCATCCACAAGGCTGAGAACGCGGTCGTAGGTGGCGGTCGCCGGGCCCATGGTGCAGACAATCTTAGCGCGGCGCATGGTCACGACCCTACTGGCCAGAACAGGCCTGTCGCGAAGTGTAAGGACAACCTAGACCGTTACTTGCCGCGCAGAAGCCGGTATCGGCGCGGGCAGGTTCGTCGAACCGCTGAGGTATTCGTCCACCGAAGCAGCGGCAGCACGGCCCTCTGCGATCGCCCAAACGATCAGAGACTGGCCACGTCCGGCATCACCAGCGACAAAAACGCCCGGCACGTTGGACGCGTAGTCGTCGGAGCGAGACAGATTTCCACGTTCGTCCAGCGCTACGCCGAGTTGGCTGATCCAGTCGCCCTCTTCCACACCGGTAAATCCCATGGCAAGGAAGACGAAGTCGGCCGGGAGCACCCGCTCGCTACCAGCAACCGGCTGGAAGCCGGCATCAGTCATCTCGACCTCAACAATTTGCAGCCCCTTGAGACGGCCACTGCCATCATCGAGGAACTCCTGCGTGGAAACGGCGAACACTCGATCGCCGCCCTCTTCGTGAGCGCTTGAGACGCGATAAGTCATGGGGTAGGTGGGCCAGGGCTGATTCCCTGGTCGCGTGTCGGGCGGTGTCGGCATGATTTCCAGTTGAGCAATCGACGCGGCACCCTGTCGATGAGCGGTCCCCAGGCAGTCTGCGCCCGTGTCACCGCCACCGATGATGACAACGTGTTTGCCCTTCACATCGATGGCTGAGTGTTCGAAGTCGCCCGCCACGACGCGATTCGCCGGGGGGAGGTACTCCATCGCCTGATAAATGCCCGTCAAGCCCCGGCCCGGGACCGGCAGATCGCGCGCCTGGGTCGCACCCACCGCCAGCACTACTGCGTCGTAGCGAGCCCGCAGGTCGTCTGCACTGATGTCAACGCCAATGTCCACCCCGGGTCGGAAACGCACGCCTTCTGCTTCCATCTGTCGCAACCGACGGTCAAGATGGTGCTTTTCCATCTTGAACTCCGGGATGCCGTAGCGTAGCAGGCCGCCGATCCGGTCGTCGCGCTCATAGACGGCCACAGTATGGCCAGCGCGGGCCAACTGTTGCGCCGCGGCGAGTCCGGCCGGACCCGAGCCAACAACGGCCACGGTCTTGCCCGATTGGCGCGCGGGCGGCTGTGGTGAGACCCAACCCGATTCCCAGGCCTTGTCGATGATGGAAACTTCCACCTGCTTGATGGTGACCGCTGGCTGGTTGATCGCGAGCACACAGGCGGTCTCACAGGGCGCGGGGCATAGCCGGCCCGTGAATTCAGGGAAGTTGTTGGTCGCATGTAGCCGTTCGCTGGCGACCCGCCAATCGTCGCGCCAGACCAGATCATTCCACTCCGGTATCAGGTTGCCCAGTGGGCAACCGTTGTGGCAGAACGGGATGCCACAGTCCATGCATCGACCCGCTTGGGCACGCAGCTTGTCGTCTTCGAAGTCTTCATAGACCTCGTTCCAGTCCATGATGCGAACATCGACAGGACGCCGCTTGGGCAGCTCCCGATCTAGCTTCAGGAATCCTCTTGGATCAGCCACGACTCGCCTCCATCACTGCCTCGATCGGATCCCGACCTTCTAGTTCTGCCTTGGCCTGGGCCGCCAAAACGCGCTTGTAGTCTGTTGGCATCACCTTTGAGAACCGGGCCAGGCTGTCCTGAGGGTTGGCAAGCAACTCCTCGGCGACAGCCGAATCGGTCTCTTCCCCGTGCCGGCGGATCACATCGAGCAAGAACTCTCGATCGATGTCGTCCAACTCTTCCACGGCTACCATGCCGAGGTTGATGCGCTCAGGATTAGCATCCAGCAAATACGCAACCCCACCGGACATACCGGCCGCAAAGTTGCGTCCGGTTTGACCCAAAACAATCACCCGGCCACCAGTCATGTACTCACAGCCATGATCCCCGACTCCTTCGGCAACCGCGGTTGCTCCGGAGTTACGAACACAGAAGCGCTCACCGACGCGACCACGCAGGTAAATCTCGCCGCCGCTGGCCCCGTAGCCGATAACGTTGCCCGCGATGATGTTGTCCTCGGCAACCAGCGGTGCGCTGCGATCGGGGCGCACCACAATACGGCCACCAGACAGCCCTTTGCCGACGTAGTCGTTGGCATCGCCCTCAAGACGCAAGGTCACCCCGCTGGGCACAAAGGCACCGAACGACTGACCCGCGGACCCTAGGAAGGTGAGGTCTATGGTGCCGTCTGGTAGTCCGCTGCCGCCATGGACTCGACTGATCTCGGCCCCAAGCATGGTGCCGACAGTCCGGTTGACGTTGCGAATCTTGACTTGACCGCGCACCGGCTCGCCGTCCTTGATGGCAGGCAGACACATCGCGATCAGCTCATTGTCCAAGGCGTGCTGGAGTCCGTGGTCCTGTTCCACCACTTGGTGGCGGGGGTGCGCCACATCTGGGACATGCAGAATCGGACTCAAGTCCAAATCGTGCGCTTTCCAGTGTTCGACCGCCGACGCCATGTTGAGTGACTCTGCATGACCGATCGCTTCCTCCAAGCTGCGGAAACCGAGCATGGCTAGGTACTCGCGGACCTCTTCGGCAACGAATTCGAAGAAGTTCACGACATTGTCAGCTTGACCGGTGAAGCGATCCCGCAGGACCGGGTTCTGGGTTGCAATCCCAACCGGGCAAGTGTCCAAGTGACACACACGCATCATGACGCAGCCCATCACCACCAACGGCGCTGAGGAGAATCCGTACTCTTCGGCTCCCAGTAGGGCCGCTACGATCACGTCGCGACCGGTCTTCAGTTGGCCGTCAGTCTGGACGACCACCCGATCACGCAACCCGTTCAACAGCAGAGTCTGTTGAGTCTCGGCCAAGCCTAGTTCCCAAGGGGCGCCAGCGTGCTTGAGCGAAGTCAGCGGTGCCGCCCCGGTGCCACCATCGTGTCCGGAAATCAAGATGACGTCGGCGTGCGCCTTGCTGACACCGGCCGCAACCGTTCCGACGCCGACTTCGGCCACCAACTTCACATGAATCCGCGCCTTGTTGTTGGCATTCTTCAAATCGTGGATCAGCTGTGCCAGGTCCTCGATCGAGTAGATGTCGTGGTGTGGGGGTGGTGAGATCAAGCCGACGCCGGGGGTGGAATGCCGAGTCTTGGCGACCCAGGGATACACCTTATGACCTGGTAGCTGGCCACCTTCGCCTGGCTTAGCGCCTTGGGCCATCTTGATCTGGATGTCGTCGGCATTCACCAGATATTCGCTGGTGACGCCGAAGCGACCAGATGCGACCTGTTTGATGGCCGAGCGCTCACTGTCTCCGTTGGGCAGGGGTAGGAAGCGATCCGGATCCTCCCCACCCTCACCGGTGTTGGATTTGCCACCGAGTCGGTTCATCGCGATCGCGAGTGTCCGGTGCGCTTCGGAGGAAATGGAGCCATACGACATAGCGCCGGTGCTGAACCGCTTCACGATCTCGCTGGCCGGCTCCACCTCATCAAGTGGCACCGGCGGACGCAGTCCCTCGCGCAGCTCGAAGAGGCCGCGCAGAGTCATGAGTCGCTGCGACTGATCGTTCACGGCTTGGGAGTACTGCCGGAAGATGTCGGAGCGCTTCTCCGCGGTGGAGTGCTGTAAACGGAAGACAGTTTCCGGGTCAAAAAGGTGGGGTTCCCCTTCTCGACGCCACTGGTACTCCCCGCCAACGGTTAAGCGGCGGTGCGCTGGGGATACCCCTGAAGGCGGATAGGCCACCTTGTGGCGACGGGCCACCTCTTCAGCAATCACGTCCAACCCAATACCGCCGAGCTTGGACGTGGTGCCGGTGAAGTACTGATCCACCAGTTCAGCTGATAGACCAATCGCTTCAAAGATTTGTGCGCCACAGTAGGACGACACGGTAGAAACGCCCATCTTGGACATCACTTTGAGCACCCCGTTGCCGAGGGACTGCACTAGGTTCTGGACAGCAACCTCCGGCTTGATGTCGCCGAGGACACCCCTGCGGGCGAGGTTCTCCACGGTCTCCATCGCGAGGTAGGGGTTCACGGCGGCCGCGCCATACCCGATCAACAGCGCGACATGATGCACCTCGCGCACGTCGCCGGCCTCCACGATCAAGCCGACCATGGTGCGGGTCTTCTCCCGGACAAGATGGTGGTGCACTGCGGAGGTCAGGAGCAGAGACGGGATCGGTGCCTGCTCAGCATTGGATTCGCGATCCGATAGAACAATAAATCGCTTCCCCTGGCGGATGAGTGCATCCACCTCACGACAAATCTCGTTGAGGCGCCGGTGCAGGCCCTCTCCACCACTGCTAACCCGGTACAGGCCCGAAACGCGCGCGCTGGACAGACCGGTCTCGCCACCTTCCGCATCAATGTGCAGGATCTTGGCCAAGTCATCGTTGTCGATGACCGGGAACGGCAACTGCAGTTGCCGGGAGGCACCCTTACCCGGCTCGAGCAGGTTGCTTTCGGGGCCTATGGAGGTTCCCAACGACGTCACGATCTTTTCTCTGATCGCATCCAACGGTGGGTTGGTGACCTGGGCGAAGAGTTGTGAGAAGTAGTCGAACAGGAGCCTGGGGCGGTCACTGATCGCGGCGATCGGCGTGTCCGTACCCATGGATCCGATGGGTTCGGCCCCGCTCACCGCCATGGGCGACAGCAGCAACCGCAGTTCTTCTTCGGTATAGCCGAAGGTCTGTTGCCGGCGCAGCACGGACTCTCGGGTGTAGACCACGTGCTCACGCTCCGGGAGGTCATCCAACCGAATCAACACGGAGTCCAACCACTCCTGGTACGGCTCTTGGCCAGCCAAGTCGGCCTTGATTTCGTCATCCTCTAGGATGCGACCGGCCACGGTATCCACCAGGAACATCCGGCCTGGCTGCAGCCGTCCCTTTCGGACGATTGTGCTGGGATCCAGCTCCAGTACGCCTGATTCGGACGCCAGCACTACCAAGCCATCGTCGGTCACCCAGAACCGGCCCGGTCGCAGACCATTGCGGTCCAGCACGGCACCAATCAAGGTGCCGTCCGTGAAGGAGACGTTGGCCGGGCCGTCCCAAGGCTCCATCAACGTGGAGTGGTACTCGTAGAACGCGCGCCGCGCGGCGTCCATCTCAGTGTGGTTTTCCCATGCTTCGGGAATCATCATCAAGACGGCGTGTGGCAGGCTGCGCCCGCCCAAATGGAGCAGTTCCAGCACTTCATCGAACGAGGCCGAGTCACTTGCTCCTGGCGTGCAGATCGGGGAGAGATTGCTGATGTCGCCAGGAATCAGCTTTGAGGTCAGCATCGCTTCGCGGGCACGCATCCAGTTGCGGTTGCCCATCACGGTGTTGATCTCGCCGTTGTGGGCGATCAGTCGGTAAGGATGAGCCAAGGGCCAGCTTGGGAACGTGTTAGTGGAAAAACGGGAATGCACCAAGCCCACACGCGACACGTATCGCGGATCGGACAGGTCCGGGTAGAACGGCTCCAGTTGCCCGGTCGTGAGCATGCCCTTGTAGACAATCGTGCGACAGGACAAGGACGCGAAATAGACGTCGGCCGACAACTCAGCGCGCTTGCGCAGTCGATACGCGAACCGGTCCAGCTCTAGGCCGCTGACGTCGGCGTTCACATGAGCGACAAACAGTTGCCGGAAGTTCGGCATCACGCTACGCGCGGTGCGACCCACGAGTTCCGGTTGGACTGGCACGTCGCGCCACCCGAGAACCTCAAGATCCTCTTGCGCTGCGATCTCTTCGATCCGACCCATCGCTTCGACGAGTTCGTCTGGTCGGGCTGGCAAGAATGCGGTACCCACGCAATAGTGCTCTGCAGCGGGTAGTTCAAAATCCACCGACTCCCGCAGTAGTCGATCCGGGACGCCGGTGAGGATGCCGGCTCCGTCACCGCTGTCGGGTTCAGAGCCCGAAGCCCCACGGTGCTCCAAATTGTGCAGCGCGGTCAACGCCTTCTCGACGATGTCGTGGCTAGGAATGCCGGTCAAGGTGGCAACGAACGCTACACCGCAGTTGTCGTGTTCACGAGTTGGGTCGTACAGGCCTTGTTTCGGGGGGATTGCGGTTTTCACGTCCACCTCCATCAATATCGTGGTGAGCTGGGGCTCAGTTGTGCCCCCAGCGGGTTTGCAACGGGGCCGAACCCGGCGATCCGTTGCGCTTTCTCGATCTCGTAGCTGCTTCTCTGCTGTTCGGCCATCCGGCTTCATCTGAGCCGGAATGTTTGTCAGGTGTTCCTCCGAGGATCTAGTTCTCCCGCGTCCTGCGGGCACGGCCGCGAACCGGCTCGAATCTACATCCGGTGAGCTAGCGGGGTTTGGGCAGCGCCAACCTGCAACCCGCAGTCTTGCCAAGAATATCGGATCGCCCTACATTCTCATAACTACTTCGAATCGCTGGGACCCGATTCAGACTCAGTTGAGTCAGCTTTCACACCTGTGGCGTCCGATTTCGGATCGGTTCTCGCTGGATTATCCAGCGAATCTTCTCCGACCGGGACCGCCGCAACCTCAGCCTTCCGAGATAGAGCACCAGGTTGCAGATCTTCTGGAGCCTCTCGACCAGGACGCATTCGGGCGCTAATGATGATGTAGAGCACTGCACCCAGCCCGACGATGATGCTGGTCCACACGTTAAGCCGCAGCCCAAGAATCTCGTTGGCGGTATCAATCCGCAGCGACTCGATCCAGACGCGACCTAGGCAATAGAGCGCGACATAGAGGGCGAAGAGTCGGCCGTGGCCGATCCGCATCCGCCGATCCACCAGCAGTAACACCGCGAACACGCCCAGGTTCCACAAAGCCTCGTAGAGGAAGGTGGGGTGGAATGTCGCGAATTCCTCGAAACCGGCCGGACGATTCGCCAAATCGATTTCGAGCCCCCAGGGCAGTTCGGTCGGCGAACCGAAAAGTTCCTGATTGAAGTAGTTGCCCAGGCGGCCGATGGCTTGCGCCAAGACGATACCGGGGGCGATCGCATCACCCAACGGAGGCAGCGGGATTCCCTTGCGACGCACGGCAATCCAGGCGCCGATACCACCACCGAGTACAGCACCCCAGATACCCAACCCACCGTCCCAGATGCGAATGGCGCCGGATAGACCGGAGCCACCTTCGCTGAAGTACAACTGGTTGTCTGAAATGACGTGGTAGAGCCGACCACCGACGATCCCGAATGGCACGGCCCACAGGGCCACGTCGCCGATCGTGCCTGGCTGCCCCCCGCGGGCCACCCACCGTTTCTCGCCAAGCCAGACCGCCAAGACGATCCCGACCACGATGAAGATCGCGTAGGCCCGCACGGGGAGCGGTCCGATATCCCAGACTCCTTGCTCTGGACTCGGAATCGACGAAGGGAGCACTTGCGTCAGGAGCACACCACTAGCGGCTGCAAGCATTAGTTGTCACCGCTGGCAGCCGCCTCGACCGCAGCGACGAGGGCCTCTGGACTTTGCCGAGCCTCACCTTCCAGCTGCTCGCCGTTGAGCACCACAGTTGGGGTGCTACTGACATCGTTGTTTTGCATCTCTGCGGTACTGTTGCGAACCCATTGGATGTACTCAACGTCGGTGACGCAGCCTTCAAACGTACTGAGCGCA
>JAHZKU010000172.1 GCA_022600255.1 Actinomycetes bacterium
CGTTGGCAGGGCTCCTCAGTCTGAACGACAACACACCCACACCCACACCCACACCCACACCCACACCCACACCCACACCCACACCAACACCAACACCAACACCAACACCAACACCAACACCAACACCGACGCCGACACCGACGCCGACGCCGACGCCGACACCAGATGGCCCACTCCAGGCCACGATGGAGTTGCAATCAGTCTGGGGCACTGGATTTTGCATGGGTTCGGTGGCCGTCAAGAATACCGGAAACCAAGCAGTTCTTGGTTGGGAGCTCACCTTTGATCTGCCAAATGCCACGATTGCGAGCGACTGGAGCGGATCGGCAAGCCGCAGCGGTGACCGCGTCACGGTGATTCCCCCGAACTGGGGGCGGAAGATTGCCGCTGGCGCTACCGTACGCACCTACGGGTTCTGCGCAAATGGTGATGCCAACTCGGCCCAGCCCAAGAACATCAAGGCCAGCACCAAGTAGCACCGGTCATATCACCGGTTGACGCAACGCCACCAGGCAGCTGCGGCTGACACTTCCTGCCGCCTGACTCGGGCCCAACACCGCTCGGTGCGCAGTAGGCCGCACAGCTACACCCGGGTGAGCTCGAAACCGGATGCCTGGACGACGCACTGTGCCGACTCCGCCCAATGCTGGTCAACCGCGTCCGCGCGACTCTGAGCGAAACCTTCCGGCTGCCCAGCCAAGAATGACGAAAGCCCACAGTGACCAGATGCTGGGCTATATCCGTATTCGGGAACTAACGGGGCACCGAAGACTCACGGACTGCCAGGGTCCACGGCAGTTTCAGCGGTTCCAGCGATTCCCCGCGGAGCAATGCCAACATGGCTTCTCCTAGGGCCTCTCCGGACGCTCGACCCTCCAACGACAGCGTTGTCACGGTTGGTCTGAGCAGGCGCTCCACCGCACCTTCGCCCAGTACTGCCAAGAGCAGGTCGTTTGGGACCTCCAGTCCAGCCGCTCCAATCACCTCAAGCCCGCGCTCTGGGCCTCCGATGGCTCCGTAGATGGCGTCCATTCCAGACGCCTGCGCTTGGGCAATCCGTTGCGACACGACCGCGTTGTCACTGCTGTCAATGATGATGGGATCAAGATCCTTGTCCTGACACCAAATCCGGTAGGCGCGATAGCTCTTCTCCGAGATTCCATACAACTCGCCATAAGTCAGCAAGCCGGGGCGTTGCGCTCCAGCATCGACAAGGTGGTCCAGCGCGGTCATCGTCATGCCGCGCAGATCGTGGTACGCGACCGGGGGCCGACCTGGCTTGGGGAGCTTGCCCATCAGCAATGTGGGGACATGGTCCAGGGCACCAAGGCTCAGGTCGGGCAGATCTGGGATCCCAATGACAAGGAAAGCATCTACCGCCAACTTCCTTACGAAATCCTGGTCGGGATTGGTCACCGTACACACACCCACGCCGTGGTCCGATAGGTAACTCGTGAGACCCCACAACAGCCGCGGCCAAAAAAGCCGAGGGCGCTCCGGAGAGCCCAGCATGACTTCTACGTCAGCCAACACTCCCACCACCGGGCTAGCGCCGACTCGCAACGAGCGCGCTCGAGCGTCGGGGGAATACCCCAGCCGCCTCGCTGCTGCAATCACCCGGTCTCGAGTATCGGGGGCAACCCGCCCTACCTTACGCAACGCCAAGGATGCCGTTGCCTCAGAGACCCCGGCCGCTAGCGCCACGTGGGCGAGCTTCACGGGCTTATTGACCGGCGGCATGGCCACAGTGTTGCAGCACGTGTGCGGCAGTCGCGACCCTTGCCCGTCGACTGTCACCGACTCGCCTACGCGGAAGTGGGCCGCGTTCGGGCACGATCACCCAAACCCCGGTAGTGACCTAGGTGGCCCACCGCGAAAGGGAAAGGGTCGAAAGAGCCGCACCATTCCACCGGTGGCCGTCAGCCACTTGGCTGTCTGAGATTGGGAGACAGGCTAAGGCCCCGGCAACGCACCGGCGGGAGCCGTGGCCGCGAGCGGCTGATTCGGAATACGTCTAGTCAGGAATAGACCCACCAGCGGGAAGATTGCCGCGATCCCTACTGCCCTGCGCAGGGCATCGATCCGACCCGTCTCGTTGGCATCACGCACAACCTGTTGTTCGGCGTTGGTCAAATCAGAGCTGGCCAGCGCGGCATTGAGCTGCTCGTCGGAAACGAAGTCGATGTTGCTGTTAAGCGCGATCTTGTCCTGGTCGCTCAAGTCGAACTCCTCCGACGCCTCCAGTGAACCTGTGACGGAAGTGGCCAGACCACCGATCAAGACGGCTCCCAGCAACGCCGTGCCCAATGAGGCTCCGAGATTCTGTGCGGTGAATTGCAGTCCGCCTGCTTCGCTGGATCGATCTTCGGGAACCGACGACACGATGATGTTGCCGATCTGTGCGGAAATGAGCCCAACACCAAGGCCAACAATGACAAGCGGCAGGCCGAGGCCAGCGGCGGAATCGGCGTCGAAGGCACCGGCCAGCCACGTCGCCCCCACCGCCAAGAGAATCAGCCCGGCTTGCAAGGACCGCCGCGGGCTTAGCTGCGGAAACACCTTCGGCGTACCGAGCGCCGCAATCACCAGTGCCACTGACATCGGCAGCAACTGCAGGCCAGTCTCCAGTGCGCTCTTCCCCAAAACCACCGAAACGTAGAGCGGAATGATGAACATCAGACCTGCCACCACGAGCATCTGAAGCAGCAGAACACCCAAACCGCCGGTGAGCTGTGGAATACGCAACATACCGGGGGCCAAGAGTGGGTCGCGGCCCCGCTTGGCCTGGCGTCGATTCCAAGCAAAGAAACCACTCAGGGTCAGCAGGCCTGCAGCAATCATCCAGAAGACCAACGACAGGTTCAGCGGAGCGAAGACCTCGCCGTCCACAATCGGGCCTTTGGCACTGATCCACCCCCAGCTACTGGATTGCAGAACACCCAGAACGATCAGGCCCAACGCCAGCGCCGAAAGCACCGCCCCGATCCCGTCGAACCGGGGCTTCCGACTCGCAGGCGAGTCCTTGATCACGCCAGCCCCAGCAAAGATCACCAGACACAACACGGCCTCGGCGATAAAGACGTAGCGCCAACTGCCGAAAGTGGTCACCGCACCGCCGATGATTGGCCCAACCGCCGCCGCGGTTGCGGCCGCTGCGGCCACGGCCGCAAAGGCGGTAGCCCGCTGCTTGCCCGAGAAGTTGCCGGCGATCAGCGCAACGACCGCCGGCATAATCAGCACCGCACCTAAGCCTTCCAGGATCGACCAGCCGAACATCAACACCAATAGGTTGGGCGAGAAGGCTGTGATGGTGGAGCCGATCGCGTAGACGATCAGGCCGATCCGGTAGGTGCGCAGCCGACCCCAAACGTCGCCCAGTTTCCCACCAGCGATCATGAAGGAAGCCATCACCAGCGTGTAGAGGGTGATGGCCGTCTGCACGCCGGTCACTGAGGTGTTCAGGTCGGTCACCAAGGACGAG
>JAHZKU010000173.1 GCA_022600255.1 Actinomycetes bacterium
CTGCGGAGCGTCTCGCCGTAAGGTAAACACGTCGGGCGCTTGGTCCAAGCACCCTCCCGACGGGTCGTCCAAGTCCAACTCTGGGTATCCAGGGGGCCGCCGCACGGGATCGTAGGCGGGCTTGAGGATGTCGCGAATAACCAGAATCACTAGGGCCAGTGTGGCGATCAGGTGTACGGCAATGGCACCGGCGTACCAGGGCTCAGGCAGGCCTTTGTTCTCTGGTTCCAGTCCGAGCAAGTACCACCAGATCGACACGAAGTAGATCACCTCAGCCGCTTGCCACCACATGATGTCGCGCCACCTCGGCCGAGCCAGGATGGCTAATGGCAGTAGCCACAACACGAACTGCGGAGAGTAGACCTTGTTGGTCAACAAGAAGGCGGCCAAGACCAAGAACATGACCTGAACCATCCGCGGTCGGCGTCGAGCCAGCAGCGTGAGTGCCAAGATCCCCAGACAACACAACGCGAACAGTCCCGTGGCGAGCGGGTTTAGGACATCAGCGGGGATCCCCAACCCGGCCGTTTGCAGCGCCAACCAGACCGATCCGAAGTCTTGGCCGCGATCGGCCGAAAACCGGAAGAAGTAGGACCAGCCCTCGAAGTTCAACACCGCGAACGGGACGTTCACGACCAGCCAAGTCCCCACGGCGGCGCCCAGCGTGATCAACCAGTAGCGCAGTTTGCCAGCCCGCCAACACAGAACGAACAGCGGACCTAGGAGAAGAACCGGGTAGAATTTTGCGGCGATGGCCAGACCTAGTGCGATCCCGGCCCAACCTGGCCGCTTGGCAGACCAAGCCCACAACGCGAGCGCCGTGAGTCCGATAGCAGGCCAGTCCCAGTTGATGGTGCCAGCTAAGAACACCGATGGCGCTAGCGCCAGGATGAGCCCGTCCCACGTCCGGCCCTTGTTGGTCCTAGCGGTGGCCACGAGGGCTGCGAGGAAGAAGGGGAAAGCCAAGACCATTGTGACGATGTAGAAATCGCCGCCGGTTGGGTCTGACAGCCAACCGGTGATCATCGCCGAAATGCCCATCATCATGCCGATGAGCACGGGGTATTCCAGCGGATTCCCGTTGGCGGGCCACTCCAAGTACGGGATCAGGCCGTCTGCGAGGCCACGCAATGAGTACAGGATTGGGATGTCGCTGTAGCAAAGGTGCTCGTACCGGTCAGGGCTGCTCCAGCCGTTGACGATGCACGGGACGGTGCGGATCACACCCAGCCAATACATGACGGTGCCGGTCAGCAGAATCACCGTGAGCGGATTAAAGAACCCCGCGGCCGCACGGTGTCGGCCTGCGGGCCCGCCCAACCACTCAGAACCAGCGGCCAGGTCCGGGTCAGTGCGGGTGGGCGCTACCTCGGTCACAGCCCGACCCTACCGACTCCGGCGGATCGGTGTGGTGCCCCTGTCCCGTTCGATGGGTGCACTAATCGAACGGCCAACCCGGCAGGGTCTGTCGGACGCGGGCTGGCGCAGCGCGACCTCAGAGGAGAAGTCGATCAACCACAGGTGACAGGGCTGCATGCCAGGTAGCCCGCACTGGAAACTGCCAAGTGCCCACCAGTTCAGATAGACGAGCGGGGGGCCAGCCTGGCGCAGGGCTGGGAAACGCGTTTCTGACCTGGGGAATCACGGTGGGGATCACCAGCCAGTCTGCGCCCATCCGCCCTGCGGTCATCAGCATCATGTGGCGGCGCACCATGGCAACCTCAGGGAGTTCCGCGTCAGGCAGCGGGAGCGTGTCAGACAAGTCCCAAGCGTGTTGGCCCACACCCGCCACAAGACCGCCGTAGATGATCTTGCCTTGCCGCTCCGCGACGACGAGTTGCACGCCCGCAATATCATCGGAGGCGAGGCCGCGCCAACGTGTTTCCATATCGCGGGCTGAGCTGAGGTGGAGGCCAGGGTGCGCGCGCCGAATGGCGGCCTGCACCTCAGGAAGGTCGTCTAGGGTGCCGAGTCGGATCGATCCTCCGGGGATGAGGTCAGTGCTGTCCGAGCGAGCCGCTTGCGGTCGGTCCTGTGGGCGAACCTGGTGCAGCGGCACCTCAGCGCGGACCCGGTGACCGGCCCCTTGAAACGGCCGCCACTTGGCGCGCCGCAGTCTCTCGGTGGTGCGTGAGGCCCGGGGGGTTGGTGTTGTCCCGACGTGGGGAACCAGCGCACTGGTGGACGCCCGAAAGGACGGATCGATGCCAGACCAGGTGCGCTGCCGGACCGCTGGATTCACGCGGACGCTGAAAACGCCACGGCCGCGCAGAAAATCCACCAACGGATCCAGCCAATCCGATAGGGAGTACTGGGGCCGGCGGATGCCATCCCAATCGATGTCGGGTCCGGAGTCGAAGACGGCCACCGAACGCATCGGCAGGCGGGGCAGCCCGCGGTAGCGACACAGACCGGCCGCTAGGAGCCGATCGCCGGCGAACCAGCCGATGGATTCGTTGCGCACGGTGACGTAACCCTTGGCCCAGCCGGGCGTCTGCTCCAACGGAACATCTGGCCGCGTGGCCACGTAGGCGCGATGCTCCGCGGCGGTGATGCTGCGAACCGTCAATGATTCGGTGGACTTACTCAAGGGCGGAGTCCTGAGGCAGGTCCAAGTCAATGACAACCGGTGCGTGGTCGGAGGTGCCTTTGCCCTTGCGTGCGTTGCGATCCGAGTAAGCATCGGTAACGCTGGCGGCCACCGCGGGCGTGGCGTAGGCGAGATCGATCCGCATGCCCCGATTCTTTGGGAACGCCAGTTGGCGGTAATCCCAGAAGGTGAAGGCATGGTCGTATTTGAGGGGTCGGGGTGGAATCTCCTGCAGCCCGGTGGCTTCCAGATCAGTTAGCCCGGCCCGCTCAGGCGCCGTGACGTGCGTACTTCCCTCGAAAGCGGCCCGGTCGTAGACGTCGGCGTCGCTGGGCGCCACGTTGAAGTCACCCAGCAGCGCAAGGTGGGCGTGCTGACGTTGCTCGACCTTGCTGGTTTGGGCGAGGGCTGCGAGCCACTGCAACTTGTATTGATAGTGCTCGTGCTCGGGCGTGCGACCGTTGGGTATGTAGAGGCTCCAGATTCGCAAACCGCCGCAGGTGGCGCCGATCGCCCGCGGCTCTAGTTTCCCCTCCCAAGTGGGTGGTTCCACCAGTTGTGGCGTCACCTCCTGCAACCCAACCCGCGACAGGATGGCCACCCCATTCCACGCGCCGTCGCCGATCGCAGCGACCTCATATCCCAGGCCAGGAAGCTCGGGGAAGTCCTCACCCTTGCATTTGGTCTCTTGAATACACAGAACATCGGGTTCGGTCGCCGCTAGCCAGCGGGTCAGGTGGTCCACTCGTCGTTTGACCGAGTTGAGATTCCACGTCGCGATTCGCACACTCCAACACTATGTTGCGAAGGAGTCGGGATCTTGCCGGGGGGACCGCACCACAACTGATCTTCACAGGTAGGACGGCCTGGGGTTGGCACGTTTTATGTGAGTTCCCCTTACCCGGTATCTCAGGTACGCTGATGAGGACACCCTCCTGCCGCGGAACGACCGCGGCCGACTAGTCCGAAGGAGGTGGGTGCTGACGTGCGTCACTACGAAATCATGGTGATTCTCGCTCCCGATCTAGAGGAGCGCACTGTTCAACCAACTCTCGATACATTCCTCAATGTGGTCCGTCAAGAAGACGGCACAGTGGACAACATCGATGTGTGGGGCCGCCGCCGGATGGCTTACGAAATCGACAAAGCCGCCGAAGGAATCTACGCGGTCATCGATGTGAACTGCACCCCCGGTGCGGTTGCGGA
>JAHZKU010000174.1 GCA_022600255.1 Actinomycetes bacterium
AGAAGCTAACTGTCGGCGGAAGTTAGTAGCATCCGGAAATGCAGCCAATTCGTTTCGGCGTACAGATCAACAATCTTGATGCGCCAGATCTTGCTGATCGGATACATAGATACGAGGACTATGGCTTCTCGTCGATCAATGCGATTGATCATTTGGTCTACCCTGAGTGGAGTCCGTTGACGACGCTGGGGGTTATCTCTGGGCTGACCGAATCTGCTGCGGTTGGATCCCCGGCGCTCTCTTTGTTGATCCATCACCCTCTAGAACTCGCGCGGGCCGGGGCGGTATTGGCGGCCGTGTCAGCCGGTGGTTGCGAACTTGGGTTGGGAGCTGGTTGGCTGAGTGATGACTGGAGGACCGTCGGACGTGAGCTAGAGCCTGCAGCCGACCGAGTCCAACGGGTAGAGGAAGCGATTCGCATTATTCGCAGCCTCTGGACGCAGGAGACAACCAAGATCTCTGGCCGCTTCTACACCGTGGATTCTGCTGTACCCGCAATGTCATTGCCCTTGCCAGCTGTCCCGAAGATCGTCCTGGGTCATGAATATGTTGACTTGGAGTTGGCGGGCCGATACGCCGATATTGTTTCCCTTTGGCCGTTTACGGCGCAGACCCTCGCGTCTGCTGATCTCCAGATGCGCGCCTGGGCGGCAGCTGGAACGATCGAATACGTTGGCGAGATTGCTGACATCGCGCGCCGTTCAGCTATCGATGCGGGACGGGACCCGGACGCCCTGGAGTTTCAGATGGAGATACCTGTCCAGGTTGTTGAAGACGATACCGAAGTTCTGCATCGACGGTTGACGAGCCTAAGTAGCTCAGGCACCACTCCGGTGTCGATGATCAGTTCTGAGATGCTAGACACGTCGATCTTTCTGGCAGGACGGCCCGGTGACGTACGGGATCGGATTCGACGACAGCGTGATGAAACGGGCTTGAATTACCTCGTTCTGCAGAGAAACGAAACAACCGAAGATTGGGGTGACCTAGAACGCCTCGTGGAGAACATCGTCGAGCCGCTCACCGGTCAATGAGTTGCCCGAACCTGTGACGACGCGGAAACACCATTCGCCCCCGGACTGTCCGATGTCCCATTGGTAGGTTTCGGATCATCCAATCAGGGCAATCCTGCGGACACCTCTGAAGGCACTGGCGCCAGGGTTTGGGGGCCGTACCACAACAAGGCCCGACGGAACCGGGGCCGCAAGTGATGGTATTCGTTGGATTCGGAACCATTACATCCCGTACCGCGGTCGCTAGCCGACCGCTCAATCAGGAGCCGGTTTACCCGGTCGGAGACCCAGAACCGCCCACGGCCTGCCATGTGGCCGCTGTGTACTGATCAATGGCCGCCGGTGAGCTCCACTCCGTGCAAGCGGTCACCTGTCTCTTGGACTCGGTGAACTTGGGGTCGAAGTAGTCATAGACCTCGCCCTGTTGCTGCAGCGGCGGACCGACTTTCAGTTTATAGCCCATCTGGGCGCACTTCATGTGCTGGGGGTTCAGCTGATACCAGACGACGGCGGCATCCCATATCGGCTTTTTGTTGCTAATCACCTCGGCCCAGTACTTTGCCATGGGCGTAGATTGAGTGCCGAAGAAGGCAGCTCGCGGGTCACTTGAATTTCCGAGCTGTTCGATTTCCTGGGTCTTGATGGGGCCCTGCGAGGAGACGCCAAACATGATGGCGGTGAAGTCCACGTCCGTCTCGTCGAGCACCACCTGCAGAGCGCGGGGATCCATGACGTAGTTGAAGTCCCGAACCTTCTTACCGTCCAGCAGCAACGGCCCCGGAGCGCTGCCGGTCAGAGCAACCACACCCCCCAGATTGTCTGCCTGCTCTGGGAACTGGGTGGCCAGGCAGGCGACGTCGGTCATGGGACCGATCGCCAGAATGATGAGGCCGGGGGTCCGCTCAGCCTCGTCCCGTAGGAACCGAACGCCGTCGTTGACGCACCCATCCGTAGGGATCGGGGTATCGTCCACACTCTTCGCGTCGTCAAGCCAGACCGTCGCACCCATCACCACAGGAACGTCCGTCTCCATGGCCGCCACCGTCTGTCGAGCCACCTCGACTTCAGGGGCCGCCATGTTGTTCCCCATTGTGACCACGACGCCACGGATATCCAGTGCGCCCTGTGTCGCGGCCAGAGCGTAGGCCCAAGAATCATCGATGTCCGATGGCGCGGCCGCTGTGCCATTGGTAGCATCTGACGTCAGCCCCATGGCCATGTCCGTTGAAAACACGATCGGGGTACTCGAAGTGTCCGTGCCTGGGGTTGGATCGTCGCTGGACGTGGTGGCACAGGCGGAAAGGACGAGCGTTGCGCCAAGAAGGGCTACGGCCGGGAAGTGCTTCATGCAGAAATAGTAGGGGTTCTCGTAGTGTCCGTTTCAGGTCCAACGGATATTGGCTGGCGTCTAGCGCGGATGCACCGACAACGACGGTTGAGGCCAGTTCTAGACGTCTCTAGAGGCGATCTGCGAGACTCGCCGCTCAGGCAGCACGGTCCCCTGGGACGTATTTACTTAACGCCTAATCTACGATTTCAGTTTCAGCTCTTCGGCTAACTCAGCGTGGAATCGGAGACCATTGACGACTTGAAGTGGCAGGGATGGTGGTCCCTATCCGTTAGCAGATATTCGGCAACTAC
>JAHZKU010000175.1 GCA_022600255.1 Actinomycetes bacterium
ACGTTGGATGGGATCCAGAGCGGCCGGGTGCAGGCCGTGGCCCAAAGCGATGATGGGGTCTCGCTGGCACCAAAGATCACCGTGGCTGATGCTCAGGTCTGCTGGACCGACCCCGCCCTAGCCGTTGATCGCCAGGTGCGTGCCTGTACCCCGGACCCGGGGGCGTGGTCGCACCTAGCTGGGCAACGGGTGAAACTGGGGCCGCTGCGAATGCATGAAGAGTCTGTTTTGCTATCACCAGGTCAGCTACAGGCGGTTTCTAAACACGAATGGATCGTGGGGACTGGGACTCACCCACTGCAACTAGGCGAGTTGCAGCCGCAAGGCAAACGCATGATGCCGGCAGCCGATTGGTTGCGCGGCCGAAGGTTGGAGCCAGGTGCCCGCTTCGAATAGCAGACGCGATGAAGCAGGTGGCAGCCCTGACCGGCCGGGTTCTCGGAAGGGTGAGAAGCCGCGCACGGGCGGCGGTAAGCGGTCCCGATCGCAGCGCAATCGCGTGGACGCGGCCCGGTTGGCCGCCTTTGACTTGATCAACCTCGTGGAGTTCGACGGCGCGTACGCCAACATCGCATTGCCGAACTTGCTCACTGATCGGGGATTGGGCGGCCTTGATGCCCGCTTCACGACTGAGTTGGCCTTCGGCACCTTGCGGTTGCAGGGTCGTTACGACGCCATCATCGCCAGAGCAGCCGGACGCGAGACCGCGGCGATCGACCCGCCGTTGCTGACCGCCTTGCGCCTCGGCGTTCATCAACTCCTTGGGATGGACGTACCCTCCTACGCGGCGGTCTCGGTCATGGTGGACCTAGTGGGCCAGAAGCTGGGCCCCGGTCAGGCGAAGTTCACCAACGCAGTCCTGCGCCGGGTGGCCCGCCAGTCGTTGGAAGCTTGGATTACCGAAGTTGCTCCTGATCCTGTCGAGAACCTGCTGGGCTTTCAGAGTGTGAGCCAGTCCCACCCAGAATGGGTCGTGGCGGCTTTTCGGGCGGCCCTGGCCGGGTCGGCGCGTTCGCCGGGAGAGTTGGCGGCACTCTTAGCAGTCAACAATGAGACGCCGCCGGTGACCCTAGTGGCCCGGCCGGGTCGCATAACGCAAGCCGAACTCCTGACCCAGAGCGGGGGCGAACCGGGTACATATGCGCCTTGGGCTGTACGGATGTCCGGGGTGCCGGGCGACTTGCCCGCTATCAGGACCCGGGCCGCGGGGGTGCAAGATGAAGGCAGCCAGTTGATGGCGTTGGCGTTGAGCCGGGCTCCCGTGGCCTGCCCGGACACACAATGGCTGGACATGTGCGCCGGGCCGGGCGGGAAAGCAGCCGTGCTGGCTGGCCTGGCCCAGTCGGTGGGCGCCACCTTCACTGCCACTGAGATTCACGAACACCGGGCCACTTTGGTGCGGCAGGCGTTGCGCTGGGACGGTTCGGCAATGGGTGGCGTGCAGGTTCGCGATGCCACCGCACCAACGGACACTTCGCAGCGGTACTCTCGCATCTTGCTTGATGCGCCGTGTACCGGTCTCGGTGCGCTTCGCCGTCGCCCCGAGGCGCGCTGGCGGCGCACGCCAGTAGATCTCACCGCTCTTGCTGCCCTGCAGTCCCAACTGTTGGAACAGGCGATTGCCGCCCTGGCGCCCGGTGGAGTGGTTGCATACGTGACTTGCTCGCCAGTGTTGGAAGAGACTTCCTATTTGGTGGAACGGGTGCTGCAGAATCGCACGGATGTCGAGGTGCTTCCGGCTGCGGCCACGCTGCCTGAGGTTCCCGATGCGGGCTCGGGGAACTATGCGCGATTGTGGCCGCACCTGCACGGCACCGACGGCATGTTCCTGGCATTGCTGCAGCGAAAACTGGGGTAGGTCGGTGGGGTAGCGGTTCCACTGGCAACGACCACGCGCGTCAGGCACAGGCTGAGGACTACAGTTTGGTGTTGTGGGAATCCAGATATCACCGTCCATCTTGTCCAGTGACTTCGCTTACCTAGCGCAGGAGTGCGAGCGGGTCTCGTCGGCCGACTGGCTGCACGTCGATGTGATGGACAATCACTTTGTCCCCAACCTGACGTTAGGGCTGCCGGTCGTCGAGTCCTTGCTGCAAGCAGTCCACACGCCTATCGACTGCCATTTGATGATCGAGGACCCAGACCGATGGGCGCCAGCGTACGCCGAGGCGGGTGTGCAAAGTGTCACCTTCCACGTGGAGGCGGCACACGCGCCGATTCGGTTGGCCCGCGAACTGCGCAATCAAGGCGCTCGTGCTGGGATGGCGCTGAAACCAGCCACGCCCGTGACGCCCTACGCTGACATGTTGGCCGAGTTGGACATGCTGCTCCTGATGACCGTGGAGCCCGGCTTCGGTGGCCAGAAGTTTCTGGATCTGGTGGTACCCAAGATTCGGCATGCGGCGGAACTGATCAAGGGCCGCGATATTGACGTTTGGCTGCAGGTAGATGGCGGGGTCTCTGCTGAAACGATTGAGGTCTGCGCAGAGGCTGGTGCGGATGTCTTCGTCGCTGGATCCGCAGTGTTCGGGGCGGAGGATCCTGAGCGGGCCATTGCCAACCTGCGGGCCCTGGCGACGGCCGCGGCCAACGAGCCCATCGATACGGAGCGCCTCTAGTTAGCACTGATGGGGGAGTCGGTGCTTGGCTACCTGTGCTACGAACGGTGCAGTCCGCGGATCGGCCGAAACCGCAGTCTGATGCCACGGTTGGCGCTGCGGGGCACCTCGTTGGCTTGCCGGCCTCGTTTCGGGAGATAATCGCGGGGTGAGGGAATCCGAAGCGATGCGGTTGGCGGCAGAATTGGCTGCGGCGACTCCCGATCCGCGGCCCAACCCGCGGGTCGGTTGCGTTTTGCTGGACAATGCTGGTCAGTTTCTGGCATCGGGCGCGCACCAGGGTCCGGGCCAACCACATGCAGAGGTCATGGCGCTGCGGGAGGCCGGTGATCGCGCGGCCGGTGCCACGGCCATCGTGACGTTGGAGCCCTGTGATCATCACGGCCGGACCGGGCCCTGCACTGAGGCATTGCTTGCGGCCGGAGTTGAGCGGGTCGTGTACGGCCAGCG
>JAHZKU010000176.1 GCA_022600255.1 Actinomycetes bacterium
GCCACGGGATTCGGGGTAGTGTCAGCCAAGTGTTGGCCAGTATGACCCACAGGTCTTCCCGTGCGGCTTCGTGTGGATAGTGGGGGCTAGTCCGCAACTGCGATCCCGTCTGTTCCAGCCAGCCAGCGGCCTGCGCCAATTCCAGGATCAGGGCAAGGTCCTCCGGCGGAATCCTGAGCCGCTCCGCACGCCGGCGCCAATCGCGCGCCACTAAGCCGCCTTTACTCAACAGCGGCAGCCCCTCGGCGGTGAGGGACGAGACAATCCGGTCGACAGTCCGAACGAAGAAATCAGCGGCGTGGCCGGCGGATTCCTGCACACGTTCACGAGGCCACTGGGTGCCAGCGGTTAGGGTCGGCTCGACAGGGAGCGGAGTGGATAGCAGGCTGCCATGGCGAATCTCCAAGGACACTTCCCGCGGCAGCACGTAGGAGGCTTCGCCAACCGCCCGCAGAAAGCCGCGTTCGTGTAGCCAGATCGCGGGTAGTGGGGGTGATGTTCCCAGGATCGTGAGCGTGGGAGAGTGCCACACCAAGTCCCGCAGGAGTTCGTGTGTTCCCGTTGGGGCGGTCACGAACGTGGTTGTGTCGGCCAGTTCGCTCGCGAGTTGTTGCGGGGTCCGACCTCCCTGAAACGGCCGGACCACGGGGTCTAGCCCGCACGGATAGGGGCCGGCGGCCTCCCGGACTGCGGAGGGAATCCGCAGATCTGACGGCGGGCCCCACAGCAGCGCCAATGCGTGTAGCCGATCGGTGGCAGCCTGCACCTGCGTATCGGGTGAGGCCAAACCACTAGCGACTACCGATACCGACAACTTGTGATCTGAGGCAAGCGCGCAGTAGCCAGCTAGGACACCCGCGTCAGTTGCGGATAGCCCCGACAGGGCCGCCAACACGGACTCAGATGAGTTCACCCGGCGAGCGAGTTCACCAAAGTCTGGCGGGATCGGTCGCGCTAAATCGGTGCGGGACTCAAGTAGGCGCACCAAGTCTTCACCGGAGCGCTGGCGCAGGTCATCTGCAAGGCTGCGGGGACTGGAGGGCATGCCAGCACCCTATTCGGCCACGGTGACGATTGCGATTCGGGCGGCATCACGGGTCGGGAGCGCCGTAGCCTATGAACGCCCACCAGAGTCGCGCCCTCGCAAACTCAGGGGTGGGTCAGCCAAGGATGGGATTCGACCAGATCCATCGTCCGACGGGAGGTAAGCCATGTCGCAGGAGCAGATAGTAGATGCAGCGGCGCCGTCGGGACGCCCCACGGCGGTGGTCATCTACGCCGCCATCACAATCCTCGGTGTCATCTCAGCGTTGACGGTCAAGGGATACACCGACGACGCCTACGAATTGGGTGCGATCGTGATTGGCTCGACGTTGGCGCTGATCATCGCGCACGCTTGGTCTGAGGTGCTGGCCACGGCGATGTTTAGTCGCACCCCCTTGAGCCGAGACTTGCTGCTGCACGAGTTCAAATTCGCGGCATATATGGGAATCCCCGCCGGGCTCACGGTCCTGTTGCTGTTGGTGATGGAGTTTCTTTCGCAATCCTTTGACGTGGCCGTGTTGGCGGTGATGCTGGCGATCGTGGCGTTGTTGTTTGTCGCCGCCACTGTGGGGTCGCGCCGGCAGGAATACGGTTGGGGACGCAGCTTGGCGTGGGGTGTGGCCAGTGCACTGGTCGGCCTGATCGCCGTTGTGGTCAAAGTCGTTTTAGGTGCCTGAATCTGTCGCACCCGTACCCGATTGGGGCTTGCACTCGTTAGGGGAGAGTGCTAATCATGGAGTTAGCACTCTCCGGTGTCGAGTGACAGCCTGATTCTTAGGTTGTTGCGACGCTAGGGTGAGTTGCTGGTTCGATGAGGCCGCAGGGAATTCCACAGGACGGAATTGCGTGTGGCTGGCCGTCGCGGGCATCGTTCCGGAGCAAGCAATCAATCCGTATTAGCGGAGGAACGCCACCAAATGTCAAAGATGATCGCGTTCGATGAGGACGCCCGTCGTGCACTCGAGCGGGGAATGAACACCCTTGCCGATGCCGTAAAAGTAACACTCGGCCCCAAAGGCCGGAACGTCGTTCTAGAGAAGAAGTGGGGTGCCCCCACGATCACCAACGATGGTGTTTCCATCGCCAAGGAGATCGAACTTGAGGAGCCCTACGAGAAGATCGGTGCCGAACTCGTCAAAGAGGTCGCCAAGAAGACCGATGATGTCGCAGGCGACGGAACCACAACAGCGACCGTGCTGGCGCAGGCGCTGGTCCGCGAAGGACTACGCAACGTGGCCGCCGGCGCTGGCCCGATGGCGCTGAAGCGCGGAATCGAGAAGGCTGTCGAGGCCGTCTCTGCCGAGCTGCTCAGCATGGCCAAAGAGGTTGAGACCAAAGAGCAGATTGCCGCAACCGCGAGCATCTCTGCCGCCGACGCCGAGGTCGGTGAAATCATCGCCGAAGCGATGGACAAGGTTGGTAAGGAAGGTGTCATCACGGTCGAAGAGAGCAACACCTTCGGGCTCGAGCTTGAGCTGACTGAGGGGATGCGCTTCGACAAGGGTTACATCTCGCCTTACTTCGTGACCGACACCGAGCGGATGGAAACGGTCCTCGAGGATCCCTACATCCTGATCGTGAACTCCAAGATCACGAACGTGAAGGATCTCCTTCCGATCCTCGAGAAGGTCATGCAGAGCAGCAAGTCCTTGATGATCATTGCGGAGGACATCGAAGGTGAAGCGCTGGCGACCCTCGTCGTCAACAAGATTCGCGGCACGTTCAAGTCGGTTGCAGTCAAGGCGCCTGGCTTCGGGGATCGCCGTAAGGCGATGCTGCAGGACATCGCGATCTTGACGGGTGGCCAGGTCATCTCCGAAGAGGTTGGCTTGAAGCTGGATGCGATTGAGCTGGACATGCTGGGCAAAGCTCGCAAGGTTGTTGTCAGCAAGGACGAAACCACCATCGTTGATGGTGATGGGGATGCAGATTTGATCCAGGGTCGCGTCAACCAGATTCGTGCCGAGATTGAGAACTCCGATTCGGACTACGACCGGGAGAAGCTGCAGGAGCGGCTCGCGAAGTTGGCTGGCGGCGTTGCTGTCATCAAGGCCGGCGCTGCTACCGAGGTTGAGCTGAAAGAGCGCAAGCACCGCATCGAAGATGCCGTGCGGAACGCCAAGGCTGCTGTGGAAGAAGGCATCGTAGCCGGCGGCGGCGTGGCGTTGCTGCAGGCGACTGAAGCTGCGTTCGGGAGCTTGGTGCTGGAAGGTGACGAAGAGACTGGGGCTGCCCTAGTCCGTTCGGCCGCGTCGGCGCCGTTGAAGCAGATTGCCATAAACGCGGGTCTAGAAGGTGGCGTTGTTGCCGAGAAGGTACGCAACCTACCCGCAGGTCATGGTCTGAACGCGGCCAACGGCGAGTATGTGGACATGATCGGTGCGGGCATCATCGATCCCGCTAAGGTCACCCGCTCCGCGCTGCTGAACGCGGCGTCTATCGCGGGTCTGTTCCTCACCACCGAGGCTGTGGTGGCGGATAAGCCGGAGAAAACCCCGCCGATGCCCGCTGGCGGCGGCGACGACATGGGCGGCATGGGCGGCATGGGCGGTATGGGCTTCTAGTCCACACACCCAAGCGGCACCCGCTGTCACCAAAATGGGGTGGTTCTGCGACTTCGGTCGGGGAACCACCCCATTTTTGACGTTGTAAGACGTCAGCGATCTGCAACGCGCAGGAGTTTGGGCGGCGCAGCGTTTGGACGTACCTGATGACTCGGGCGGGAATCGGGAATGCAGTGCGATCGTGATCTAGGGATGCCCCAGCATAAGCCCAAAGCGCGGCCAGCCGACTGGCCGCCTCTTGACCCCTAACGGGTGAGGCGGCCTGGGAAGTGCGAGAATCGAAGTAAGGCTCACCCAAGATGTAGAGGTGGTTACGATGTCACGGCGTGGTAAGAAGGCGCAGGCGGACGAACGCGGTAGCGAAGTGGTCGAAGAGTTGTATACCGAACTCTCCCGGGAGCTTGGTACTGACGGACCCGTCGAGACGTTTGGCCATCCAGACGAAAATGTCGTTGGCCGACTGGTCGAGGACGATGAGGGCGCTGGGCCGGACAATACTTCCGAGGCCTTGGCAACAGATAGCCACGACACCACCGACCTTACTGCTGAGGAGTCGGCGGTGCACTTCGTTCCCGACTCCGACGAAACAGAGCGGGACCCATCGCTCACGCGCGCAGCGCGTCGCGAATTGGATGGTTTCTGAGCCCAAGCTCCGTTCTTGCGGTGGCCGGCCAGCGGGCCGAGCGCTGCCGGACATACCCTGTGGCTGGGCTGGCGGTCGGTCGGTTAGCCGCCGGCCACAGCCGGAATCACGGCAATGGCTGAAGTCTGCGTCAACGGGGTTTCTAGGCCGTTGGTGAAGCGGACATCTTCGTCATCGACGTAAACGTTCACGAAGCGGCGCAAGGCGCCCTTATCGTCTAGGATGCGCGCCCCGATTCCGGGTGCGGCCGCTTCGAGAGCGGTGAGGGCGCTCTGCAACGTTTCCCCCGCGTCGGGCAGGCTGACCTCTGCCTCGTTATTGGTGTAGGTACGCAAGATTGTGGGGATGCGGACGGTGACTGCCATGGTTTCTCCTGTTATTGGTAGTGGGTGTTGATTCTGTTGTTTGTTGTCTCAAGTCCGGTGCAGGCCGACTCCGGCCCCGGCACGGTGCTCGATGGCGACTTACCCCAACGGTGGACCCTGAACCGCCAGTTTCCGCCGCTGAACCGGGGTCTGGCAGCGAGCTAGGTGAGGTTTCGGACGCGGAGCGGTTACTGCAGGGCCTGCGACACCTCGTCAACCGATGGATTGATCGTGGCCGTCGGGCCGACGACATCTGCCACGGCATCTAGGGTCTTGAGGCCGTCGCCAGTGTTCAGGAGCACTGTCTCGGCGTTCCGGTCCGCGCCGCCAGTGGCCAACAGCTTCTGGAAAGTCGCGAGCGTGACACCGCCGGCCGTCTCGGCGAAAATCCCTTCCTGTTCGGCCAACAGCCTGATCGCGGCTACGATCTCGGTGTCGGTCACGTCGGCAATGGCGCCACCGGTGCGCCGCACGACATCAAGGGCATACGGCCCATCGGCGGGATTGCCGATTGCTAGGGATTTCGCAATCGTGTCCGGTTTAACCGGCCGAACGACCTCTTGGCCTTCGGCGTAGGCTTGCGACACCGGTGAGCAACCGGTGGCTTGGGCGCCGAAGACTCGGTAGTCGGCGGCCTCGATGAGTCCAAGACTGGTTAGTTCCCGCCAAGCCTTGTCAACCTTAGTCAGCAGAGAACCAGAAGCGACGGGGATGACCACCTGCTCTGGTGTCCGCCAGCCGAGCTGCTCGGCGATTTCGTAACCCATGGTCTTGCTGCCCTCGGCGTAGTAGGGCCGCAGATTCACGTTCACGAAGCCCCAGGATTCCGTGAGCGGGTTACCGATGAGTTCGCCGCAGAGTCGATTGACGTCATCATAGTTGCCCTTTACGGCCAATAACGTGCCCCCGTAGGTGGCTGTGGTGATTGTTTTGCCAGCCTCAAGGTTGGATGGAATCACCACCACCGACCCTTGACCCGCACGCGCGGCTGCCGCGGCCACGGCGTTGGCTAGGTTGCCAGTTGAGGCGCAAGCAATGGTGCTTAGGCCTAACCGCCTGGCTGCGGACTGCGCCACGGCCACCACGCGATCTTTGAAGGAATGGGTCGGATTGCCGCTATCGTCCTTGACCCACAAGGGTGCGGTCATTCCCAGGGTGGCGGCGAGGTTGTCGGCCCGGACAAGTTTGGTGCGGCCGGGCGCCAGATTTGGCTCATCCTTGGCGTAGGCCGCTACGGGCAGGAGTCCGGAATACCGCCAAATGGATTCGGGTCCAGCCTCAATGCTGGCGCGAGTCACGCCGGTGAATGTGTAGGCAACCTCGAGAGGGCCGAAGCACTCCACGCAGGCGTAGGCCGCGCCAAGCTCATACTGGGCACCGCATTCGCGGCAAGTGAGATGGGTGGCAGGACCGAAGTCGGGTGCGGTACGCACCGGGGTCGTTTCGGTATCAATCGCAGTCACGTGAGTAGGCTCCCTTTACTCATCTTTCCCGCTTTCGGGACGGAGTTGGCACCGATGACATATTCGAGACTCTTGTCGGAGTTGAATAGCGCGGTTGCCGGGGCTTCACAGGGCCGTTTCCCTCTGCCCCTCTGGATGAGGCTATTTAGTTGTCGGATCAGCGGTACGAGCGCTGAACCCAAGCGGGCGACTCAGCTGTAGTACATCGCTGAACGTAACCATGTGCCTAGCCAAGGGGCGCTGTGGGCGCCCTAGCAGCCGAGACATGTTCACTATCGCTCTAGAGAACAGCATCACATCAGGCGACGCCGTTATCTTGATCCTTTAGTTTGGCACAGGCCGGGCCCCTGAGCCAACCAAGTCGGTTGGATCGGTTAGCCCCGGTTGCGCTGGAGGCTGTTTACGCCTCCTCTGGAATGATCCGCGGACGGGCCAAAGTCGCAATCTCAGGATAGGCAGGCGGGCCGGCGTCAGTCCGGCGCTTAGCGACGGAAGGCTCCGAGTTCCACGCCGGATACGGTTGTCCGTCACTGGGCCCCTGGAAAGATTGGTCGATGGTGTAATCCACCCTGTAACTTTGAGGGTGGCCCGATCACTTCGCGGCCCTATCGTGGAGTTTGGAGTTTGGTCAATGCGCTCGGGTATCCGTGAGTGGTTCGACCAAAACACGTCCACCGCAACTGACTGGCCCCTCAAGGACGTTTTGTTGGCCAAGGGTGGTCGCACAGTAGATGTGATCTTGCCCGCGTTGAACGAGCAGCAGACCGTTGGCCGGATTGTTTCTGAGATCAGCAGCGTGCTGATGACCGCTGACGCCCCGCTCGTTGATGATCTTGTGGTCGTGGACTCGGGTAGCGTGGACAGTACCGCCCGAGTCGCGGCAGCCGCAGGGGCGCGGGTGGTCCAACGCCGAGACGTTTTCCCGGATCTGCGGATCGAAGTCGGCAAGGGAGAAGCGATGTGGCGCGCGCTTGCGGCCACCTCCGGCGACGTTGTGGTGTTCATCGATGCTGATCTGCGCTCGTTCACGGCCGACTACGTGGTGGGCTTGCTGGGCCCGCTACTGGCCCAGCCTGAGGTCCAACTTGTGAAGGCCGTTTATGATCGGCCCTTGGTCTCTGGCGAAACCTTCATTCCGGCTGGTGGCGGTCGCGTCACCGAACTCGTGGCGCGGCCTCTGCTGAACGCGCTGTGGCCCGAGCTGGCTGGGATCGCCCAACCACTCGCTGGGGAATACGCGGCAGAACGCAAGCTGCTGGAAGGTCTGCAGTTTCCGTGTGGCTACGGGGTGGAAATCGGGCTGCTGGTGGATACCTATCGACAACTAGGACTTGCGGGTTTGGCACAGGTTGACTTGGGGGAGCGACGGCACCGACACCAAGACTCGGCTGGCTTGGCGAACATGTCCGCGCAGGTGCTCCATGCGGCATTGGCGCGGGCGCCCGGCAGTGATGGATTTCAGCCACAGGAGTCAGCGACGCTGCTGACGTTTGCGCACAATGAGAGCGGGTTCACCACATCCGAGCAGGAATTGCAGACGAAGGAACGGCCACCGCTGGTCACAACTGCTGAGTATCTGCTGGCCAGGGAAGTCCCGGACTTAGTTCAGGCTCTAACGGATTCTTCCCGCTGACCGAGTTTGCTGCCGACTCTGCCGCAACCGCTGCAGGCGGCGCACTAGGACTGGGTCTGCCTCCAGCGCCGCGGGCTGGTCAATCAAGGTGTTTAAGGTTTGGTAGTAACGCGTCGCGGAAAGCCCGAACTTCTCCCGGATGGCTTCCTCCTTGGCGCCGCCGACCAGCCACCAGTCGCGCTCGAAGGCCAGTATCTGTGACTCTTGCTCGGAGAGTTGCCCCTGCGTGCTGTGTGCCGTTGCAACTGTCATCGAACCATCCTTCTTCTCTCACAACCCGACCGCTCGCCAGTCAGTTGGCCTACGACGTGTCCTGGGCCATGGCTGACAAGCAATCCTTACCGTGCCCTAGGGCGCGGTCACGACTGGGCTTACACAAGTCGCCTGGGCCGGCGTTGCAGCGCTTTACTGCTAGGACCGGGGTTCCTGTGCCAGCTAGGGCTTATCTTCTGGTTTCATCGTAGGGCCATCTTCCGACAATCCCGGGGAAGCGGTCGGTGTGGCTGGCGCCTGCTTGCCTTCTAAGGCCGCAAGACGGTTGTTGAGGGTGCGCAGCTCCGCCAGAATCTGCAGCTGGGTTGCGTCTGCCCCAGCAAGGGGAGCGGTACTCTGGTCGTTCGCTGTTCCCACGGAAGCGCCAGCGTGCACCGAAGCAGGCGTTTCCGCCGAATCCGCCGAAGCACCCGCTTGTGACACAGTCATCGAGTGATCCGGTCGCTGCGTACCAGCCGGTTGCGGGGGCTGGGCGCTCTCTCTCGTCGCAGCTTGTGTTTGGGCTAGGGTTTGCGACGTTCCGGCCGGCCTGGCTTGCGCTCCAACATCGTCCGCAGCACTGGTTGTGGAGTCTGTGCTAGTCGCTTGTTGGTCTGACTGTGTTGAATCAGCCGAATCATGGTCACCGACTTTGGTGATATTGGACGCTACCTTCGTAACGGTGGCCAGCATGTCTTGGGCCCCCGATACGACTGCATCGGTCACGGGTGCGGCTTTCGCCCGGTTGGTGTCCTCGGTGAACCAGTGCACTACGGCGGCGGTCAGCACGGCTAGCACCAACACACCAATGGAAAAGACGGCCACACCGACGATGCGCCCTCCGACGGTTACAGGAACGAAGTCGCCATAGCCGACGGTGGTAACCGTGACCGACGCCCACCAAAGTGCCTCGCCATAGGTCAGGATATTGGCCCCTGGGGCGCCCGCCTCAAAGATCAGAGTCAGCAGGGCGCCGAAGACCACAATAAGCAGCGTCGCGAAAATGGCCCCGAGCCCGAGTCGGTCCCGAATGGAGGAGTTCTGGTTCCAGAACAGCCGTCGAAAGACTTCCCACAACGCCCAGATCCGCAGCACCGGAATGATCAAGGCAACTAGGTAAGGGATGTGCGTGGTGACGAAACGCCACTTCTTTTCCGCCAAGTAGAGCTGAACCAGGTAGTCGATGATGAAGATCGCCCACGTCGCGTAGAACACGGCGTTCGCAACTACGTCGTAATTCACGGTCAATGCGATGAAGGATGCGATGAAGACGAACCCGACCATCAGCAGCGGAATGGTGCTAATGCGCTGGTATTCGGCCAGCTTCGTTTCTTGCTCGATCTGCTGCATGGTGAGTCCAGTGTTCCGATTCTCCCGGTGGGGAACGGCGAGTTTGCAGATATTCACATCTGCGCCCTAACGAAGTGGCACATTTCGGGCAGAGCATGGCTGTGCACGACTGACGTGG
Source organism: Actinomycetes bacterium (assembly GCA_022600255.1). Lineage (GTDB taxonomy): Bacteria > Actinomycetota > Actinomycetes > S36-B12 > JAHZKU01. The sequence continues at coordinate 9,433 of JAHZKU010000176.1, forward strand.
CTGGCCCGCCGGAGGATGGGACTTCCGGCTCACGCCCAGGTCTGCGGTGGGAATGTGCTGGCCGCATAGCGCCGATTGCTGGTCTGCCAGACCGAGATTGATCTCGGCGGAGCCTTCGGTCACCAGGCTTTCGTCGAAGTTGCAGGCCGCGCCACCGGTTACGTACGGTGACAGCTATTCGAGGTCTGAGCGATCGCCGGCAACTACTCCTCGGCGATTTTACGGTTCTTGGCTGCGACCCTGCGGGCAAACAAGTAACCCCAGCCGTTCGTGGCCCAATGCAGCCCCATCGGCGCGAGCAGCGAACCGGACACGATCCGAAGGAGGCAGAACACAATGCCCCCGATCGTGGTTGTAATGACAGAGCCGCCGATCGCGACCGTACGCGACCACCAACCGCCCGCATCCACGCCGCCGATGGCCGAGTGACGCAGATGCAGGTCCAAGGACGGCAGAATGTGCCAGAGCCCAAACAGAATCGAAGAGATGATGGTGGCGTTGATGATCCCGAAGCGGCGAGCCAGCATCGACCAGAGCACGGCGCGAAATGCGATTTCTTCGAACAGCACCGTGCCGATGGGGAGTTCCACCATCGACTGCCAGAAGAGTCGGGGCTTACTTAGCCCGGCGATGTTCTGATCGTGAAATGCGCTGCGGGTCTTCTTCCATGTCGACCCGACAGCATAGATCAGGAACACCAACAGGATTGTGGCCATGCCCCACATGAACCCACTCAGCCAGGTGGATGGAGACATGCCCAGATCACGCCAAGTGGAACCGTCCATGATGCCTAGCATCAAGACCACTACCGAGCCGCCCAACGCCCAGAACAGGTAGTAGCCCGGCAGCGCCTTGTTGGCCGCCACATTGATCATGACGAGCAGCACCAGCACTGCCACTAACGGCCACGGAGACAGCCCTGGCTCCATCTCAGGCAGCGCTACGCCCCAGCCAAATGGCCAGCCATCATCCATCTGGTTGTCCTCCGCTGGTCAGGTACTGCTCCTGATCTTATGCGGAGGTCTTGGCGTCCTCTTGCGGTGGTGTCGCTGGGGGTGCGGACACCCGTTTGCGGAAGACCCAGTAATTCCAGGCCTGGTAGAGCAGCACGATCGGAAACAGCACCACAGCCACTACGGTCATCACGCCGAGGGCGTAGCTGCCCGAAGCGGTTCCGGCCACGGTTAGGTTGTTCGCCGCGTCGGTGCTGGACACCATTACGTTCGGGTAGAGACTGGCGAAGATCATGGCAACCGATGATCCGATTGCCACGGCGCTGGCTGCAAAAGCCCGGCCTTCCTTGCCCGCCGACAGTGCGGGCGCCACGTAGAGGATCGGGAGAACCGCCAACAGGCTGAAGAAGATCGCCAGCACCGACCGGGAACCCAGGTAGTGGGTCCAGGCCGCCCAGCCCAAGGCGACGACGAAGCCGAGGTAGCTCAGTCGCGAGGCGATCATTCGGCTCCGTACCCTCACATCTCCGGTGGTCTTCATCCCCATGAAAGTGGCGCCGTGGATGATGCACATCAGGAGCAGGAACACGCCGGTCAGCAAGCCGTACGGGGTGAGCAGGTTCCAGAACGTGCCGGTGAACTGCTCATCGGCGTTGATCGGTAGGCCGACCAAGAGATCACCAAGCCCAACGCCTAGTAGCAAGGGCGCCAGAATGCTGCCGACCGTCATGGTGCCACTCCAAGAGTTGCGCCATCGTTGCGTCTTGCCCTTGCCGCGCCACTCAAAGGAGACGCCGCGTATGATCAGCGCCACCAGAATCAGCAGCATTGCCAGGTACAGGCCTGAAAACATCGTTGCGTACCAACTGGGGAAGGCGGCGAAGATCGCGGCTCCGCCTACGATTAGCCAGACTTCGTTGGCATCCCAGAAGGGGCCGATGGTGTTGATGGCGACGCGACGCTCTGTCTCATCCTTGCCGACGACAGAATGCAGCGCCCCCACACCGAAGTCGAAACCCTCGAGTACGAAGAACCCGGTCCAGAAGATCGCGATGATCACGAACCAAATGATTGGTAGATCCACGGCTGGCTCCTAGTAGGTGAGGGTCGGGATTTTTTCACCCGAACTGTCAGTGGGTGTGTCAGGGGTGTCCTCGGGCAGGGGCCTGCGCGCGTACTTAATCAAGAGTCGCGCCCAAACGATGCCAATGATCACGTACAGAATGGCAAACGTGATGATGCTGATCCAGATTTCAGTCGCCGAGACGGACGGGGACACCCCTTCCTCGGTGAGCATCAGCCCCTGCACGATCCAGGGCTGTCGACCGCTTTCGGTCAGCATCCAACCCGCCGTGTTGACGATGAAGGGCGTGATGGCCGCAAACGCGGCGACCCACAAGAACGTTCGAGAGGTCGTGAGTTTGCCACGTCGCCACAGCCAGGCGCCCCAGAGCCCCACAATCGCGATGAAACCAGCGGTGTAGGCCATGACCCGCATGGACCAGTACTGGACGAACACATTCGGAATGTAGTAACCGGGCCCATAGGTTTCCTCATACTGAGCCTGAAGCTCGTTGAGCCCAAGCACTTGGCCGTTGGGGTCGTTTGTGGCCAAGATCGAGAGGAGATAGGGAATCTGAATGATCCGGGTGGGGTTTTGATCATCGTTCCCGCCACCGATCTGGAACAGGCTGAACGAACACGGCTGGCAGGTCTCCCACTGCGCCTCGGAGGCAGCGATCTTCATGGGCTGGTACTCGGCTTCCATCACACCAAGTTCGCTGCCGACACCCATCGCTAGGATCACGGATGGGATCAGCGCCACGATGGCAACCTTCGCGGACTTGGTGAAAGCCGAAACGTTGATCTTGCGCCGGATCTGAACCGCAGAAACCGCCAACATGATGACCGCTCCGGTAACTGCAGACGCTAGCAGCACGTGGATGTACGCCCAAATGAAGATCGGGTTGGTGAAGATTGCACCGATGTCGTTGAGTACTGGGCGGCCAGTCTCGGCGCTCAGTTCGTAGCCGACGGGATTCTGCATCCAAGAGTTGGCTGCGATGATGAACAACGCGCTCAAGCTGGCACCGATGGCGACAATCCAGATACAAGCCAGATGTAACTTCTCGGGAATCTTTCCCCATCCGAATATCCAGATGCCTAGGAACGTGGATTCGATGAAGAACGCAGCCAGTCCTTCCATCGCCAGTGGCGCCCCGAATACGTCGCCGACGAATCGAGAGTATTCCGACCAGTTCATTCCAAACTGGAATTCTTGGACGAGTCCGGTAACGACGCCGATCGCAATGTTGATCAGCAGGAGTGTTCCGAAGAACTTGGCGAGTCGCTTCATCTCTGGGTCACGTTTGCGGTGCCATTTTGTCTGGAGTATGGCCACCAAGAACGACAGACCGATCGTCAGGGGCACAAAGAAGAAGTGGTAGATAGACGTCATTGCAAACTGCATGCGTCCTAGGTCTAGATTCGACATTTCACCTCAGCTATGGTTCTCCAGCGTCATTCACGCGCAACAGGTTAAAGCTAGGACTCAGCGACAGCAGGTGGCCCTGTGAATGGACGATGTGGCACGGATCGTTCGGAAATCGGACGCTGGGAGGGCGTCCGATTTAGCAGTATTTGTGGAGAAAGGGAGTGGCCCGGCAGACCTGAGAGGTGCGGTGTGGTTAGGCTTCGTCCGGCGCCTCCGGCGCCGCCGGTGCATCGTCTTCTGCTGCGGTTTCGGCCTCCGCAGCACCGACCCCATCCTGAATGACGGCGCCGGCTAGGGCAACGGCCTCCTGCTCCCAACGCTGCAACGTGATTGAGGAGACGTCGGCCATCGCGGAGACTGAGTCCTCCGAGACGCCCGCCGCAACCGCCACAACACACGCCTCCTTCAGTGCGAGATGAGCAGTTCGGGCGGCCTTCTCGGCAGCATCTAAGTCAGCCTTGGCTTGTGCCACAAACTCCTTCTGACGCTGCTTCTCGGCGTAGTCGCTGGCCAGCATCGGGTAGGCGTCTTTGAGAGACTCGATCAAGTCACGTTGCGATTGCTGCACTTGTTCGGCGGCCCGTCGCAGGGTTTCGCTGTCGCGAATCTCGGGGATCGCGTTTAGTGGGGCCAAAGCGGCGGTCTGGAAGTCCTCCAGCAGTCGTTGAATCCCGCGGGGCCGATCTTGGGCTTGTTCGCTCATATGTCCAAACTACGGGTCGGATCCCGCAATGGGGCGGAACGGCACGGGAGCGGCTCGGTTGTTTATACCGTGAGTTCAGCCGTGGCGATGCGACAGCTAAGCACTGGCCCGGCTGGATCGACTAAAACAGGCATGATCGGATGCAATACGCCACAGTGGGGTCATGGCCGAGAAAGTGCAGCACACCCCGCAGTCCCGACCCGCAGTGGCAACCGTGACAACCATCGCGCCCACCGGTGGTTGGGTCACCGTGGCTCGGTTCTACCATCTGCTCATCGCCCTCGTCGGAACCGTCACATTGGTAACGACGCTGACCGTGGCCATGACTGCGGAAAACAACGGTGGTGCGTTGAACGGCGCGGTCTTCTCTCTGAGCTACTTCACCATCTGGAGCAACATCCTGACCATGGTCGTCACGTGGTGGCTCGTGGCGCGTCCAACTGCGGATAGTGCCATGTTCCGATGGTTGCGGCTCACGACGCTGGTCATGATCACCGTGACCGGGTTGGTGTATGCGATCGTCCTAGCGCCACTCGCAGACCCGCAAGGCATCAACGTCTACACCAACGCCGGCCTGCACTACTTCGTGCCCTGGACAACGGTCCTCGGCTTCCTGTTGTTTGGTCCGCGGCCACGGTTCCGGGTAGTTGACGTTTGGAAGATGCTCATCATTCCAGTGATTTGGCTGGCCTACACCCTGTTGCGCGGCTTGCTGTTGGTAACGCCGCCAGTTAACCAGCAGGAGCTCGATCAGACTGGGCCGCAACATTGGTACCCGTATCCGTTCATCGATGCCGAGGAACCCTCGGCGCTGGTGCCGGGGCTGGAGTATCCCGGCTACGCCGGTGTTGGGGTCAACATCTTCTTTATCCTCTTACTCGGACTCTTCTTCGGATTCTTGTTCTTGGGTTTGGATCGCCTGCTGAGTGGGGGACGCAAACCGCCGCCTCTGCCTGGTGCCCCGAGTGCAGGTGCGCCGGAGCCCAATGATGCCGCATCGCAGGCTCCCGCGAGCCAGGCCCTGCCTACCCAGGAAACGAAGCCGGCTCACGACACAACGGCCGATCAAGACCAGCAGGGCCCCACCAATACCTAGGGTTCCTGACCATGGTCTACTCCGCCGGACCGTCCTGCCGGTAAGGGTCGGTTCTCGCCGAGGCCAGTTAGCCAGGGCTGAGTCGGCCGCGGGACGCTACTGTCCTGCGGCATAGTTTGAAGAGGTGCTCAGACACTAGGCACTGTAACGCAGGAAAGCCGCTTGGATGAGCCGCTACGACTCATCCAGCAAGGACACCCGTAGGTTCGGGCCCAGATGCCGGGAGTGGCAGGTGCCGGTCTCTCAAGCTTGGGGGAGTGGGTCGATCAGTACACCAGGATTGAGAATCCCTGCGGGGTCATAGGTTTGTTTGCTGGCCGCGAGCCCGCGCCGAAACAGTTCCGGAATCTGTTGGTCGTACCAAGGCCGGTGGTCGCGGCCAACGGCATGATGATGCGTGATCGTGCCGCCGTTCTGCAGGATCGCATCGCTGGCGGCCAGCTTTATTGCATTCCACCCCGCAACTCGGTCACCAGGTGGAGCACTGGCGATCACGGTGTAATACGGTGCGACGCCATCGGGGTACACGTGGGTGAACCGGCAACTCACGATGCCGTCTCCGCACACGGCCCGGGCCGCCGCGGCGGTGGCCTGGGTAACCGCCGCATGGAATGGTTCGAACTGATCCCAAGGTACCGCCGTCTCGAACGTTTCCGCCAACAGGCCGAGTCGAATCAGGGCATCGCGCAGATACGGAGCCGCCAGGAATGACTCGCGCCACTGATCCGCTTGGGCATCTCGTTTTGTCGGGTCGCCCGGGCGCGCCACCTGTGGCTCGGCGATCCCAACGCTGCCGTGGTCCCGGACCAGATCAATCGCCGTCTGGAGTTGCGGAGTGACATCGTAGTCGGCTGATTCAAAACCTAGGAGGAGGACAGCCCTACTACCGTCGCCAACACCATTCAGGTTCGCTTCTCTAGCGTCCAGGAGCCGACAGTTGGTGGGAAATAACGTGGACTGCGCCAACGCGCGCACAGCCGGTACAGCGCTCAGCAGATCCGGGAACGTCGCCGAGGTGCTGGCCCGGTAGACCGGTCTGGCCTGTAGTCGCATCTCGGCCGCCGTGATGACGCCGAGTGCGCCTTCGGATCCGGCGAAGAATTGATCTGGACTGGGCCCGGCGCCGGAGCCCGGGAGTCGGCGCGTGGTCAATGTCCCAACCGGCATCGTGATGTCTAAGGATGCCACGAAGTCCTCGATATGAGTCCGCCCGGAGGCAAAGTGGCCCCCAGACCTAGTCGCAATCCAGCCGCCTAGGGTCGAGAACTCGAAGGACTGCGGGTAGTGCCGCAGTGTCAGACCATGGGGTCTCAGCGCAGTCTCCAACTCAGGGCCGAGGATGCCTGCCTCCAAGCGCGCCGTGCGCGAGACTAGATCAACATCTAGCAGCCGGTTCATGGCGGTCAGATCCAGGCTCACCGCGCCCGAATAGTCCCGCGGAAACCGGGCTTCGGTGCCGCCGACCACACTGGATCCACCGCCGTACGGCACGCAGGCAATCCCTGTGTTGCTGCACCACTGCAGCACTTCGCTCACCTGACTTGGGGTTGTGGGCTGCATGACCAAGTCGGGTGCCAAGCTGAAGTCGCCAGCGAGGCCGCGCACAATGTCTCGGTAGCTCTTGCCGTAGGTGTGGCTGGCTCTTGCGAACGGGTCGGAGCGGGCCAACGCGGCGAGCGACGCAGGGGCGGACAGCCGTGGCTCCGGCAGCGAAACCTGCTCTAGTTGGGGCACTGGGATCGTGGTGTTGTTCCACTTGACTTGGTCACCGAGTGTGGCCGCGAGCAGTGGGCGGACTTGGTCTGGATCCAGCGCTGCGGCGCGGTTCCCCCAACCCCAAAATGAGCGGGCATCGTGGTTCATGCTGTGCAGCGTATCGGGCGTGACGATCGGTGCATGGCTGGCGGCGCGCAAATAGGCGTCAGGGTACTGCCGGACGAAGTCCAAGCTAAAGGACTGGAGTATCGGTTGCCAGAACTCCTCCTCACCGAAGTTTGCGTCGACACGAATCGGTGCAGGTCGTCGGACATTGGGGAGTCCCAGGGTCTAGCTGATTCGATCAACCGGGCGGGGGGTCGCAGTGGCACACGGCGCCAACTGGCCACCGAAAACTCCCCATGCGCAGGAATCAGGCGAAGTCACACGGGGAAGTTGGAGCCGACGAGCGGGTTCGAACCGCTGACATCCTCTTTACAAGAGAGGTGCTCTACCAACTGAGCTACGTCGGCGCGGGCCCCGAAGGGACCAAAGGGAAGTCTACCCGGTGGTACCGGATTGAATCGAGCGCGTGGGCGTCAGGCCGAACGAATCACGTTCAGTGCGATTCCAGTGGCCACAGAGGCATTAAGGGACTCGGTGGAGCTTGCAATCGCGATGGTAGTGAATACGTCGCACTTCTCCGCGACCAACCGGGAGATGCCATCGGACTCGCTGCCCACGATCAGGGCGATCGGCCGGTTCAGGAAGTCTCCGTGAATGTTGTTGATGGGTGTCCCACCATCTGTGGATAATCCGATCGCCAAGAAACCAGCCTTCTTGAGCGTGGTGACACTACGCGCGATGTTGGTCACGCTGGCGATCGGAATCCGTGCGAAGGCTCCCGCAGATGCCCGCCAAGCAGAGGCCGAGATGGATGCCGCCCGCCGGTTGGCGATCACCACGCCGTTGGCGGCAAACGCGGCCGAAGACCGAGCGATTGCACCTAGGTTTCCGGCGTCTTGTAGGTGATCCAGCACCACAACAATGGGCTGGTTGGCGCCAACACCGAGTTCGTTGGTTGGTGGGACCTCCGGGGAAATGACGGTAGACAACTCCGCGTATTCGTAGTTGGGAACGACCAGCGCAATACCCTGGTGCGGCAACCCATCCCCCAACCGATCCAACTCGGGTCGAGAGCGAACCGATAGCGGGATTCCGGCCTTCTCAGCTGCGCGCCGGGCTCGAGTGACACGGGGATCGTCATCGACGGTCTCCAGAATCACCAACTCTGTTCCCGGAATACCAGCGGCTAGCGCATCACTGACAGCGTTGCGGCCCAAGATGACCTCGGGACTGGTGCGGGTCGGTTTGCCGGACTTCCCGCGGCTGCGTCCCCGTGCTGCGGGGTGGCCTTTTCGGTCTTTCGCTGCGGGGGTCGGACCTTTGCCGGCAAGTGCTTGTTTGCGGTTTCCACCTGACCCGACTTGGGCCCCTTTCTTGCTGCCAGACTTGCGCGTGGCACCTTTGCGTTGGGAGTTACCAGCCATATCGGACCACGCTCCTCGTTGTGGGACCCAAGGCGACGGGTGTGGCAGGTGTGCGATCCGTCAACCGGGTGTTCCTACCTGTCAGTCTACTCGGAGTTATCGGACCTGCAGGTTCACCGAGCCAGACTCCAACGGGAACCCGCGGCGCCATCCTCGATCTCCACACCAGCCTCGCCGAGCGCCGCGCGAATGTTGTCCGCCGTGGTGAAGTCCTTCTCCGCTCGGGCTTGTTCACGGTCGGCCAAGAGTCTGTCGACGAGCACTGACAACGCGGCGACCGGAGCCTCGTCGTCGGACCCAGCCTCAGACCATATCGGGTCGATTGGGTCCACCCCCAAGACTCGTGCCATCGCCCGCACCGACGCCAGTGCCTGCACAACGGCGTCGCGATCACCCGCGGCCAGCGCGGAGTTTCCGTCCGTGACGGCGCCGTGCAACGCTGCGACGGCGGCGGGAACACCGAGGTCATCATCCATGGCCGACGCAAACTCCTGGCTCACGTTGCCGAGTCCACCCGCGCCCACCAAGTCGGTGGCCCGCAGTATGAAAGATTCGATCCTGCGAAAACCCGCTGCGGCCTCCTGCAGCGCGGCTTCGGAGAACTCGATCACCGAACGATAGTGGGCCGCCCCGAGGTAATAACGCAGTTCGATCGGCCGGACCAGTTGCGTGAGTTCGGAGACCAAGAGCGCATTCCCTAGGGACTTGCTCATCTTTTCAC
>JAHZKU010000177.1 GCA_022600255.1 Actinomycetes bacterium
CAACCCATCGCAGGCGCCCAGAGTGCCACCACAACTCTAAGGGGAAGTGCTAGACCAACATAGGTACAGCACGAGCCGACCCGCGAGGCCTATTCGCAATGCGGCATACTATGGAGATGGAGACCGTCGACAGCGGCGGTGCCAGCCCTGCGGGCGTAGTTCAATGGCAGAACATCAGCTTCCCAAGCTGATAGTGCGAGTTCGATTCTCGTCGCCCGCTCCACATCGATTGCGTCATCCAAACCGGCTTTTCAGCTAGCCCCGAGGATGCGGCCCCGCCTGCGTTGCACCGCTTCCCGTGAGAAATCGGCACCCTCGGTCACTGTCAGTATTTCGCTTGCTGAATGAGGTCAGCACGGACCACGCGAAGCAGGGCTCAGTGGCCAACCGCGCAGCGCACTGCTCCACCCGCGGCTGCCGAGCTTCCGTCGCGGGTTCGCCTCTCGTGCCAACCGGTCATCGTTGCCTTCGCCGGGACATCAAAGTGTGCAAGAGTCGCCGTCGCACATTGCCCCGCCCTCGTGAGCGTGGACCAGAACCGGAGCGGGATCGCGCTCCGCCCAGGCCTGGGTCAACACTGCGAGCAGCTGCTCCGGTGGTTGGGCTCCTGAGACCCCGTACTTGTCATCAACAACAAAGAACGGCACACCGCTGATCCCATACGCCCGCGCTTTCACTTCATCTGCGCGCACCGCATCAGCGAACTGGTCGGAGTCTAGGACTGACTTCACCTCGGTTTCATCCAATCCCGCGGAGACCGCGACCCGCGCCAGTTCCTCGTGATCTGACACAGCAAGCCCGTGTGTAAACGTGGCATTATCAAGCTTCTCTTTGAGCTCGTCTTGGACGCCGCGGGCTAGCGCTAGATGCAAGAGTCGATGCGCATCGAACGTGTTACCCGTACGCGCCAGATCAAAGCGGAAGTCCAGGCCTTCAGCGGCTGCGACCTGTTGCATCTGATCAAGCATTTGTTGCGCGTCAGGCACCGACTTGCCGTACTTGGCCGCAAGCCGTTGCACGTACTGGCCATCGGCGCTGGCTGAAGACGGATCCGCTGCTGGGTCGAGTTCGAAAGAACGCCAAGTCAGTTCGACTTGGTCACGATGCTCGAATTCGGCGAGTGCTGCCTCAAAACGACGCTTCCCTACGTAACACCAAGGGCACACCACATCAGACCAAATTTGTACCTTCATGCATGCGACAACACTCAAGGTCCACGCAATCTTCCCAGCGAACTCACGACAGATACGCCAACTCTGGGTTGAGCTCCTTGGGCCTAGGCCAGATAGCAAACTACGCTCTCATCCGCGTACGGGATGCGCGTCAGTTGCGGCCGCCGCTGGCGCTCGCGCTTCTCGACAAGAGACAGCAAGCACGCCCTGTATCCAAGGCGGGAAAGTTGAAGCAGCGCAGGCTGCTCAACTTTCGGGCTTCAGCCCAGCCCCCCGGTTCCCCACTGTCCGCGGGTGACCAGACGGATGCCCCGCCAGGGATTGACCGCGTAGCCGGGGACTGTTTCGGGAGTGACGCCGACCGCTGAGAGCCACATTTGATAGGCCGTCGCGGTGACGACACCACCGTGCCAGCGACGCCAAACGATCTTAGGATCCTCCAGCGGGGGTGGTGGGGCAATGGTGTCGGTGATCTCAACAACGTTGCCGCCTTGATCGAGCGTGCCCCACGGCGACCGCGTCAGGGCCTGACCCACCGTACTCATATTCCCGGTGTAGATGTCTGATAGCGGTGGGAACGGCGAGTCCGCGCACTGCGCGGCGGTGAACTGCGACGGGCACCAATCCGGAGCGACACCAGGAATGGCCTCGAAAGAGGCCAGCGGTTGGGTCCCGCCGTTGGTGACATTGCCATCGGTATCCAATTGTGTTGCCTCGGGCTGTTCCCCCTCCACACATCCAGACTGATCAACCGGGCAGTTCACATATTTGCCTGGGTTGGTGGGGTAGTCCCAGTACGAGTGTTTGCCGCCACCCTTGGGGTCGAAGTAGGCCGCCTTGATCCACTCGTCCTGGCTGGAGACGGCGAAGCCCTTGGCGGAGTTCCTGGTCGCCTGACGCTTGCTCATTTGGTACATGCCGGTCTCGGTCTCCGAAGACAATCGGACCTTGTAGTTCGTAACGCGCAGGCGCTTTCCGGCCACCGTGGTAACGCGGCCGGACTTCTTCTTGAGCAGTTGACCGTTGTTCAGGGAGTTCGCTAAGCGTGCGGCCCGCGTGAAGTCCGCGACGTTGTAAGGCTTGTCGGCCCATTCCGGAGATGCCACGTAGTAACGCTGGCCCTTCGGGGCGCGCTTGTTGCGGTTGACCGACCCGTACTTGGGCCAGACGCGCGAGCTCTGTGCGGCATCCCAGAGGCGGTGCTTGTTCCTACCCCTGGGGTCGACCCTGTTGAGGAATGTGACCCATTGAGCGACCGTTAACTCCTTTTCGGCGATCTTGTACTTGTACTTGACCCGGCCGACGGCCATACAGTTCGTGGAGGCCAAGGTCTGCACTGATGGATCCGCGTTCTTCTCGATGGTGGCGCGCACTGCCGGGAAGGCCGCCTTACACGCTGCCTTGCTGCGGTAGACGTCGGTCCAGAACGGGATGATCCAAGCCTTGCGGTGGCGAGGAGAACGCACTGTCACCGTATCGAGTTTGAGGGTGTCCGTGGATGTTTTCGGGCTGGGGAAGATCTCTGTGACTGTGTTCGAGGCGAAGTTCGCGGTGTATAAGAATCCCGCGGCGTCGGACGCGATGCCAATCGGACGCCGACCGGTGCGAGCGATCTCGGTCGAGCGACCGCCGCGACCGATTTTGGTGACGCTGCGAGAGCCATTGTTGGTGGTGAAGACCGCGCCGTAAGGATCTACGGTGATTCCGATGGGTCGGCGCCCAGTCTCGCCGAGGATCTTCGACTTGCCCTTAGGCGTGATCTTGGAGACGTTGCGCGAGTTCCAGTTGGCGGTGTAGAGGTTGCCGGAGGCGTCGATCGCGATGTTTTGTGGCCATTTACCCGTCTTACCCAAAGTCGAGGAGCCGCCGCCCGGAGTTATCTTGGTGACCGTGTTCGAGCCCTCGTTAGCGGTGTAGACATTTCCGTCAGGGTCCAAGGTAATGCCCAGAGGCCGGGACCCGGTGTTCCCGAGCGTGGTGGAGGCCCCAGCCGAGGTGATCTTGGTGACGGTTGAGTCGGCATAGTTCGTGGTGTACACGCTGCCATCAGGGTCCACCGCGATGCCAAGGGGCTTATCCCCCGTTGCACCCAGTTCCGTCGACACACCAGCCGGGGTGATCTTGGTGACCGAGTCTGCACCAAGATTGCTGGTGTAGACGTTGCCCTCGGAGTCCACTGCGATCCCGCGAGGCTTCTTTCCGGTGGTACCCAACGTCGAGGACTTCCCCTTACGGGTGATTTTGGTGACGGTGTTCGCGCGCGTGTTGGCGGTATACACGTTGCCAAAAGCATCCACGGCGATTCCGTCCGGGCCCTCCCCCGTCCGGGCAAACACCGCGGAATCACGAGATTCTGTTTTTGCCTGGGCGGACGGCACCGCTGTCAGGGCTCCCACTGCCACCGCGCATGACACGATGATCAGTGCTACTCGCCGGGACGGCCCAAAGAGACTTGGAGTCATAGCTGCTTCGCCTCCCGGCATATACGGACTGCTCCTGACGATAGCGGACCAATGTCCCCGATGGTGATTCGTTGGATCTGCGGCAGGCTCGGGCTGAGTTCTTGGGCTTCAGGGCCCCACTATTGCGACGGTTGACCTATCAGTGAGGCCCTCGCGACAGGTTGGCCGCGCTCACTGGACTGGTCGAACCCAGTGCCGCTGCGGTCAATCGATGCTTGGTGTCGGTCGTGTACCACCCCCGCGAACGTCCTCGTCAGCGCCAATGCCGTATCAGGTCGGCCAGGGAGTTGACCGTCAGTGAGGGCTCTCGTTCCCATCCGAAAAGGTCGCCAGCAGCCGATCGAACCCTGACGAAGACGAGACCAACAACCGCAGCTACGTCACCGTCAGTTGGGCTGTCACCCACCGACACCATTGTGGAGGGCGCAAATTTCAGCTCGCTCACAACAGACCGAGTGCTGGTCAACTTATCGCCTGATTCCAACCCTCTGATGCTGATGAAGAGGTGCTCATCAATCCCCACTTCGCGCAGCCAGAATCTAATCTCATCAGCTGGCGCCAACGAGACCACCGCCACTGGTACGCCCCGCTGGGCCAACTCGACCACGAACTCGTCTAGGCCATCACACATCTCAGCCGACAGCATACGGTCGGCAAGGGCCTTACTGTAGCGAGACGCGAAGTCGTCCTGCGTTACGAATTCGTCCCGTTCGGCAATCCACGCGCCAACTGTGAATCGATCCATCCCGGCCAAGGAGCCAGTCAGCGCCTCAGCCAGCTCCACTAGGCCGGACACCCCACATTCTCGAGCCACCGTCATGAGCAGCTCGAGTTTCATCCGCGACGTCTGGGCCATGACTCCGTCGAAGTCGAGGATCACTGCGGCCGGACTTAGCATCGCTTTCCAACCGGAAAGAACGCGAGCGAATCGGCTTCGACTTGAGCCAGCGCGAACATCCTCCAAAGGCGATCTCCGTCGAGTTGGAGCCTGGCGCTGGTCTGCGAGGTTGCTATCAAACCTGAGATGACTTCAGATCTGGGGGCATGCTCGGCCAAAGCCTCAGCGAGTAAACTCCGGTGGCGGGCGGCGCAGTCAAAGTACAGGCCACGTTTAGCGGTTTGCCAGACGATCTCTTCCGGGAGCACATCGGCGTAGGCGCTTCGCACCGGATACTTTGTGACCCCAGCAGCAAGGCATGCCGATACAGGTAGGGAGAGCGCGTAATCAACAACGTTTCGGGTCAGATACGGTGCCCGGGATTCGATCCCGAAGGCCATGGAGTTCGTGTCGTCATCGCGCAGGTGCTGCGGTAAGCGCGTCCGAAACAACTCGGTGTGCCGAAGGTCGTCGGCTTCGCTGAGTGCCATGTTCGGTGAAGCCGATCCAAACTCCTGGGAATCACTCATCCGTTCAACTGACGCACGGCTTGTTAGACCGTGCGTGTACCAGGGATAGCCCCAGAAGAGCTCATCTGCACCCTGTCCGGATATGACGACTCGATACCCGGCCTTTGCCATTGCCTTCATCAGTAGCCATTGGATCAGCGCCCCGCTGTTCAAGGGTGGTTCGTCCTGATCGCCCAGAAACCCGCACAGTGTTGCGAAGTCCAACTGTCCACCGACATCGATCTCGTCCGGTGCCACGCTCCCAACCGCTGCGGCGAATGCCCGCGCATGGAACCTTTCATCATTTCCGCCGTTGGGGTCGTAGACCGTCAGAGCGGGGGTATTCGGAGCAGCAGCGAGTAGATTGCCTGAATCCACTCCACCGCTGAGGCAGAGTGCGGACCGACCAGATTCCGGATGTGTGAGCTCGACTGCTTCGCGTATTAGTGCCCGCATGGTCTCTTGGACCTCAGCAACAGGCGGAGCGGCTAGGGCGCGAACCGGTGGCTGCCAAAAACGAGTGTCGACGAGGATGTTTGTATCCGGGGAGAACTCAAGGATGTGCCCAGGTTCTACGCGAGTGACTTGGCGAAAGAAAGTCTCCAGGCCTGACGGGGGCCTGCGATCTAGGACGTAGGAACGGGCCACCTCGACATCGATCACTGGCACAACCGCGCCAATAGCCCAAAGAGTACGCAGCTGGGAGCTGAAGATCATGCTGCCGAAGGCCGCGGGTTGGTGGGCGAACAACGGTTTCTCACCGAATCTATCCCTAGCCGCCACGAGTTTCCGGCGGCGGCTGTCCCACAGGACCAAGGCAAAGGGACCGTCGATCCGACTGACAACTGCCGCACCCCATTGCAGATACCCGCGAAGCACTACCTCGGTGTCGCTGGTCCCTCGAAATGTATGACCAAGGGACTGGAGTTCCCTGCGCAATCGATGGTGATTGTAGGCCTGCCCGTTGAAGCCCAGTACCGCTTGACCGGGTGCCACCATGGGTTGTCGACCGTGCTCACCAGTGATAGCCAACCGCGTATTGGCTATGGAGACGCTATCCCTGTGAACTCGTCCACAAGTGGCCAATTCCTGCTGGGAGAAAGGGGAGGTCGGCTGTGTGGGAACATGCACGGCTTGGGTTTCACCATCACGGGATCCGATCCAAAGCCCCCAATCATCGGGCCCACGCCTGCTCATTGTTTGCAGTGCTGCACGAAGTCTCGCCTGATCGATCGGCTGTCC
>JAHZKU010000178.1 GCA_022600255.1 Actinomycetes bacterium
CATCCTGCGACGAGCCACGCGCTATCGGCGTCAACGTGATCCAGCGTCGCGGCGAGATCGACCAAGTCGATGTCGTTTGGCGAGCCAAGGAATTCGATGCTGAAAACAGTCGACGGTTGTTTAAGAGCGGCAAAGAGTGGACCAGCTATATCAGGGGAATCCCGAATGACACCCCAGTGCAGCTCCTAGCCATCGCAAAAGGCCCTGGCGGCGAGACCACACTTGCGGCGGATGTGTCACGGTACTGCTAGCCAGGCCGCTGACACTCCCGCTTGGCCGAATTCATCAGAAAAGCGGCAGCCATCAACATGATGGCCGACCGTAATGACAATCCCTAGGGTGTTGCCGGCCGGTAGTTCCAAGTCCGGGGCGCCCGATTAGCTGGGCCTTCGTGGGTGTTTAATGACGAGCATGCTCGTCGCTTCTGCCATAGGGCCCTCATTACACGACCTGCGACCACTCAAACCGGACACAGTACCCGGTGACGAGCCCGGTCGGTTTCCGGTCTACCCCGATCTTGTTGATCAGATGGCCACAGCCGGCCAGGCCGCCGACCCAGAGATCGCCCACGCACTCTCAGTCTGCGCCAACTACGCCTACGCATCTGTCGCGGGTTTCTGTACGGAGCCAGACACACTCGCGCGCATGATGGCACGTATGGGAATGCCGAGCAATAGCACCCTGATGGTGGCGGACCGTGTGGACGTTTCCTTCATCGTCTCGAATGGTTTCGTGATTCAGAGCGAAGACGGCCGCGTGGCAATCCTGTGTTACCGCGGGACCGAACCCTTCAACCCCGCCAACTGGCTGACGGATGCGGACTTGGAATCGGAACAGGTCACGATCCAAGTGGGTCAGCACCAACTCACGGTGCATCCCGGATTCTACCGAAACGTGCGCGCCACCCGATCCCCCCTCATTGCCGCGCTAGACCGCGCCTGCCGGGGGCGCTCGGTCGTTGACGAAGACACGACCGTCCCGAATCGATTGGAGGCCCTCTACGTCACGGGGCACTCCCTGGGTGGTGCCATGGCCGCCATTATGGGACTACTGATGCTGAACGATCCGGCCTATGCAGAGCTAGCCCAACGACTCCGCGCCGTTTACACCTACGGCGCTCCGATGATCGGTTCACCCGATCTTGCCCAGGAAGTCGCGACCGCGGACCAGGCACAGTATTTCTCCCGCTTTGTGTACCGGCGAGACGTCGTGCCACATCTGCCCCCGTGGGGGCTGGGCCGGTATCGTCACTTTGGCCAGGAGTACCGGCCCGGGCGGAACGACCATGGTTGGATCGCGGCCTCCGGAAACAGCCTGCAGGGCCCGTTTTCCAGCGTCGCGATGGCACCGGTTGAGTTCATCAGTCGGACAATCCCACTTGCGCGCTACTTGTGGTTCCCTTATTCCCTATCGGACCACTTGCCACTCAACTACGTCTCCTGGCTGGCCCCGCCTGGCGTAGCCAGTGAGTACGGCGACTACGCTGCCGCGCAGTAGCCTCGACGCTCGATGGCGTTCCCGCTGCAATCAGTGGGAGCCCGGCTGCTCGGATGACGCGCTGCGGGACGGGCGTTTGAGACCCAAGATGGTGGCGTAGCTCCCACTGTTTCGCCGACTGGGCCGAAGGTCAACGCTGTTGTCGGGTCGAATTGCGACAAGGGGCACCGTGTCCTGCTCCTCTAGGGTCGTCATTTCCACGATGCGGCCCCCAGCCGCATACCAATGCGTCAGTTCCGCGTTGGTATGCCCATTCGCGTACTCGCGAATGCCAACAGAGACCGGCGACTGCCAACCGACATCTTTCTCAGCCAGCATCATCACATGACTACGTCCGAACTGCTCGACACAGACCGCTGTCGCCATTTGCACCGCGCCGGTGGCCGGGGTAGCGATCACAACCCAGGCGAGCTTGGCTTCCCCTAGCCTCTTGCGAATTGATTGCCCAGAGTCACGCAGGGACAAGGTGGGCACGCCCACGGCGGACTCCGATCCCGGGGCGGGAACGGGTTGGTGGTCGTGGACCAGCAATACGGCAACCCGACGATCCGCCAACTGCTTGGCGAGATCAAGAATCCAAGGCTCCGTGCCCATGAAAGCCACACCCTTAGGATCCGGTTCGGCCACCTGGAGACGGCGCGCCATAAGCTTCGCCGTCAGCCCGTAGATCAAGCCAGTACCGAAGATCACCCCGAAAATCACCGGCTGCATCATGGACGAATCCAGATTGTTGCTAGCCAAGACGGCCGAGAATTGCGCAGCGGTTGCGGCAGCAACAATCCCTCTGGGATCAACCCACCCGATCATCACGCGTTCGGGCCAACGCAGGCTACTGCCAGCCATCGACACCAGCACAGCCACTGGCCGGACGACTAGGACCAATACCAACACGATCAGAATGATTGGCCACAGGTACTCAATCAGTGATTCGATCGAGACAAGCGCGCCCAGCAGGATAAAGAGGGTGCCGACGATGATGACATCAAGAGTCTCCCCGAAGCCATCAATCCTTCTGGTGGGAACGATTCGTTGATTGGCCACGACTAGGCCCAACACAACCGCTGCTACCAGGCCAGACTCGGTTAAGAGCAGTTCTGCTGTGGTAAAGGCCGCCACCGCAAACAGCAGCGCCACGGATGGTTCCATATCGTCCGTTACCAAGAAATAGTGCAGGACCAAGATCAAGATGGCTGCGGCGACAAGGCCCACAATCAGGCCTAACCCCATCCGAATGACCATCTCCCAAATGGCATTCTCCTCGCCGTCCGTAGCAATCACCACGTTGAGCACCGCAATCCCAAGAACCGCACCCACGGGGTCCAGCGTGGTGCTCTCCCAGTTCAGCACTGGGCCGATCGGGGGTCGCGGACGCACGATCTTCAACAACGGAGTGACAACAGTGGGTCCGGAAACAACCAGGATTGCACCCATTACCCAGGCCACCTGGGACGGCACGTCTAGGGTCAACATCACCATCCCGGCGGCCGCTGCGAAGGTGATGAAGCCACCAACGACCACGAGTCTGGCTACCGGTTTGCGAGCGTCTTTCGGAAGGTTACTAACGCGAAGCGACAACCCCGCCTGGAACAGCAACAACGCGACCAGCGCGGACGTGATGGGGAAAAGGGCATCCCCCAGTTGTTCTTCAGGCTCAACCAGACCAAACACATCTCCGGCGAGGAGCCCTGCGGGCAGCAAGAGCAACAGCGGGGGAATCCCCAGTCGTTTCGCGACCCATTGGGCACCGATCCCCAGAACAACAATGGTGGCGATGGCAACCAGGATGGTGTCGGTCATCGCGATCCAACGGACACCACTTGGCCCGCCCATCGGTGTTTGTTCACGTCCCCACTATGGCCCGGTCGAGCAACGTTCGCAGGGTTTCGTGACCGACTGTGCTAGTCACAGCTTGCTAGTGACTTGACCAGATCGCCACCGGTCAGCGCTTATGATCTAGCCGCTGACCAGATCGTACGTTCGCAGATGGTGGCGATAGTGACAACAGGTCAGCGGCATGTGATATTCGAGTTGCAGACGTGAAACAAGGAATCGGCGTTGGCGTGACGATGCAGCTCGGACCAAGCGACCAACATCGACAACGAGGCCGTGGGCATCGAAGCCAGCCAGACTGGCTGTTCCAGCCCTTGAGCGACTTGGCTGACGTACCCTCCGGCTGCACGACATTGCCTCATGCCCAACCCTGCGCTATCCCTTAACCCGCACCGCAGACTGCAGTTCGGCAGCCGTAAACGGGCCTTGCACCGAACCATCCTCCGCAAAGTGCAAGAGGGCTACCGAGAAAACCGCTCGCAAGGTGCTGACAAGGATTTGTGCGCAAATGATCACCACGGCCCCGATGACCATCACCGGTATCCCGACACCTAGGTTTTCGGTGAGGAAGGCTACCAAGCCCCCCGCAATGAGCACGATGATGCCCGGTAGCACTGCGAGCAGAAAGATCAAGCCACCGATGCGCACGCCACCAGCAAGCCGCGATCCCCAGGTCTGCTTCAGCAACCGGGTCGATTCCTTGATCGCCGATATCGGACCTTTCCCTCTCAGCATGATTAGCGGCAGCACAAAGAATGTGATCAATGCCCAAGCCACGGCAGCAATCGCCGCGACCATCATCCTCACGATCGCCAAGATTGCATTGTTGCCACTTCCGTTTCCTCGAATCGCCGACAACAACCAGCCGACGAGTGTTTGGATGGCGGCCCACCCGGCGAGCGGTCCGAATCGGGAGAACGCTGCTGAGAATCCGGCGCCTATCGATGAATCCTCGCCGCGAAGCTCCATATCGGCTGCAGACACCAAGGCCCCCATACAAACCTGAGTCACTAGCACGGCGGCATAGCCAGCCAATGCCAGAATGATCAGCGCCTCAACGTACGTCAGCGTGGCAACATCGCCACCCTGAGCCGCCTTTTCCACCTCAGTGGTTACCGTGTCTAGGCCCATTACGGCCAACCCGACACCGACAATGGCCAGCATGGCGACTACGGCCGCAACGGCCCCGATGACTGGAAAGGCCATCATGTAGGGGTTTGCCTTGACCACGCTGAAGCAGCGCTTGGTCACCTCGCGGCTATCGGACCATGCACCCATGACCATCTCCAATAGGTAGGTTTAGAAGGCCCGGCACCGTTAGCAGGGCTTGCAGCGAACTGCCACTCGCGAGTTGACTGCGGATCCTGTCATCGTTTTGAACTGATCGTATCTGCTGCCCAGCATCGATGTGTGGTCATTCATTGCGCCAAGAGTGTCCCTACAGGGGCTCTTGACACCAATCGAAGCAGATCCTGCAGAATCCCCATGCCTGGCAGCGAAACCGCCCCCTCGTCTCGGCTGTGGTCGCCACAGCCCTGCCTAGGCAATTCTGTGAAGCTCATCTTCGCGCTTGGCCCGGTGCTGGGTGGTCTTCGATTCGGACGTGCGAGGCGCTGGTGCGGAGAGCTTCGGGGAGGATTCTGTGATCTCAGCGCGTCAGGAGTAGGGCCGCGACCCAGCCTCGGTCGGAAAAAGGCCGTCATGGTTGGGACGTCGGTTCAGCAGTGCCGTTGCCGACCGGGTGGTTCCGACTGATCGTTGCTCCTAGAGGTCAACGAGCCGAGACAAGAGCCCGAACGGTATCGGCGATCACCGCGCGTCGCGGCCGAACCGGGCCAACTCGGTGGCTGAGACTCCCAGCCAGGGCAGCGGATCCATCGTGCCACTTCCGGGACGTTCCACTTGTAGATGCAGGTGTGGGCCGGTGGAGTTACCTGTGGAACCCACCTCTCCAATCTTCTCCCCCGCCTTGACTCGGTCACCAACCTTGGCGTTGATCTTGCTCATGTGGCCGTAGAGAACGTACTTACCGCCGCTCACAGCGATAGTGACGGATTTTCCAGCGGCGCCCTGCCAGCCGGCCATCGCGACCTTTCCCGGCGAAACCGCGTAGATGGGTTCTCCGGTCTTGGCTCCAAGATCCAGCCCGCCGTGGACACCGCCGGTGTGTGGCCCTCTGTTGCCATACAGCGGCCCCACCCGAAAGTTCTGTAGCGGAACGGCTTTCTTGCCTGGGAGGTCTCCTGTCCGATACCTCGCATTCTTAGTCTGCTTGGTCTGCTTGGTCTGCTTGGTCTGCTTGGTCTGCTTGGTCTGAGTGTCCGTGATCGCCGCGGGCGCCTTCAGCGCGGTGAGTTCCACGGCGCGGAGGGGAGACTCCGTGTCAGCCTCGGCCGCTGCGGCGGGTACAACCATGGCCAGCGCGAAGATACTGCTCCCAGTGGCCAACGACAACCGCTGCGGACTAGAAAGACCCGACATGTTCTTGACTCCCTTGATCGCACCGAAGCCGCGAACACTGCGTAACCGCGACTCGGCGCCCGTGAAGGAGCACCGGGGTTGGTGCCTCCATCCCGCTCCTTTTCTCCAATGCCTCCGATAGCAAACGCAGATTTGTGTGTCGCTGATCACTTTGGTGACACCTACGGGTGAATTCTGCGGCGAACCGAGCGTGTCGTGGGGTTTGGAGCCCGCGCCGCGACGAGCCTTAGGGAATCACGCGCCGAGGCGTAGCGGGCCCTGGAATTCCCGGACATGGCTCGGCCGGTTGTTAATCAAGCGGTTGCCAATTGCAGAAGGTGGCAGCTTGGCCCACCTGTTCGCGTGGTTTGCCGAACTCAGCTGACTCGGCGTAGACCGGCCAGATGCTGGCGTCGATGATCTCGAAACGATGCCCGGTGGCGGATACCCGCTCGCCGCGATATTCCGTCACCAATCCCGGCGCCGCCAACTGCGCCGCGCGATCTGCCCGATGTTCGGGCGCCGCAGTAATCCAGGATGGTTGTCCAACAAAGTCATCCCAGTTTCGGCCCCAAAGTTCCTGGGCCGCCCGGTTCACGTAGACCAACTTTGGGTCCGGAGACATGTCGTGACACAACACGGCGCCGGGATAGCCCATCAGTTCCGTGGCCGGACACAGGCCCTCGCCGGCGAGGGCGGCGTAAGAGGCCACGATTAGATGGGCCCAAGTGCGCGGCGACCGGCGCATCTCAGTCATCGTGACTCGGTCTGCGGCGCTGGGCCTTCACTTGCGATCGGCGCTGCTTCGCCGCAACACGACGCGCCACAGATGACCGCGAGGGTCTTGTCGGGCGCCGCCGCTTGGGCCTCGGCGACAAGGCCCCTTGCAGAATCCGGGCGAGGCGGGCGCGAGCACTCCGACGGTTCTGATACTGGCTGCGCTGCTCGCTGGCCACCACCCGGACGCTGCCTTGACGCAGTTGCGCGCCCAAGTGTCGCTCGATCAGATCGACTTGTCTGGAAGTCACAGCGACCGACTTGCTGGGCGACCACCGCAATTCCACACGCGAATCAGTGGTGTTGACGCCCTGTCCGCCCGGGCCGCTACTGCGCGAGAACGACCAGTCCAGCTCAGCCACCGGGATCACCACACCCCAACCCACCCAAAGGGGCTGCTCCGGACGACCTGACATACGGTGATTATGGACCATGGACGACCTCACCGCAGCCTCCCCAATCATGGTCGAGGTGGACCCGGGCTGCGGCCCAACCCCGTTGGTGGCGAGCGCTGCTAGTGCGCACCCCTGCCCCCTCCCCCTACGTCGCGACTCGCAGCTGCGGGCTTAGAATCCGCCCTATGAGTCCCAAAGCGCCGGAAACCCTGGCGGTGCCGGCGACGAGGCGCGGTGAAGCGGGTGTGGCTCCCGAAGCACAGCTGCCGGGAAATCGCTGGGCACCTGGTCTGCTGGCCGCGGCGTTGGCTGTCGGCGGATTTCTGCTGCTAGCCGTTTTCGGAGAGGGACAGTGGTTTTCGCGCGACGACTGGCAACTAATTGGCTACTACGAAGTCCTGCAAGACCACAACCAGCACTGGTCTACGGTCACTATCGTGGCCTACCGAGCCCTCTACCTAGTCTTTGGACTGAACAGTTACGTCCCCTACCAAATCGTCGGCGTGCTCGTTCATCTGCTAGTGGTTTGCCTACTGTTCCTCATCATGCGCCGCGCCCGCGTGCAACCGTGGGTAGCTGCGATCGCTGCCGGGTCGTTCATTCTGTATGCCCCAGGAGCGCCCCTCCTGCTCTCACAGTTTCAGATGACGCTGGGACTAAGCCTCGGACTGATCCAGCTACTGCTGGCCGATCACGATGGCGCCAACCGCACCCGCGACGCGCTTGCGCTCGGCGCCGGGCTGCTCGCCATCATGACCTCCGGCGTTGGGGTCGCGGTCGTCGCAGGAGTGGGGGTCGCAGTCCTGCTGAAGCGCGGGTGGCTAGCAGCGACGATTCAGACCCTGCCACTAGCAGTCATCTACCTGCTGTGGTGGACGCAAGCGGCTCCAGGCGGAAGAACGGCCCGCTTCGACTTGGCCGCGATCGTCGAGTGGTGCTTAGCCTCGCTCGAGGGCGTCGCCCTCGGACTGGGCGGCTCCTACCTACTGATCGGAGGCCTCCTCGCCCTGTTCACTGTCGTTGGTGCGCTCCTGACACTACGCCGATACTCCTTAGCAACACTGCGGGTTCGCTGCAACGCCGTTGCAGGTCTCTCGATCACCGGGCTGCTCCTAGTCGCGACCACCTACTTCGGTCGTGGCTTCTTTGGCAGCACCGAAGCGTCCTCGGGGCGGTTCTCCTACCTGCTCGTGGCCTGTTTCCTGCCCTTGATCGCCGTATCGTTCAACGAGCTCATTGGTCGTTGGGTTTGGACGGCCGTACCGACCTTGGGGCTACTGCTCCTCGTCGTTCCTATCCATTTCGCTGCGTTGGTTGACGGCACCCCTGGCCGTCAAGCAAATTCTGCGACCCTCAGACAGCAGCTTGCGGCTATTCATCCTTTCCTCGCCGACAGCCAAGTGCCTGACGAGGTCCGACCTTGGATCGGTCGCAGGGGCACGGGGATGGGAGAACTCGAAATGGGGTTCCTACGTAGCGCCAGCAGAACCGACCGTCTTGAGGCCCCTACGAACCCCGCTGGCGAGCAAACCCGAGAACAGGCAACCACACGGATCGGGCTGGCCCAGCAGCGTGCCATTTTCGGAGTTGATCCCGCCGATTGCCAAGAGATCACGACTCCAGAAATCCGGAAGACAAACGTCGGCGACATATTTCGCTTCAGCACTAACCCGTACCTGCGTCTTGCGCCAATGGACCTGCGAATTGAGACCGCCGATACCGGGATAACCGTGCGTTCGGAGCTAGGCGAGTACCTGGAAGTGGTGCTTCCCCTTGGCCGCGTCGAGTTCTCTTCTGCTACCCCCGGAAGGTCGACCTACCTGTGCAGGACGAGTGACTGACGGTTACGCCCCGCAGAAGACAACCCGGCCAGCCGTGCGGCCCTACTCGCCCTGGGCATTCCTGACTGGCCCTGCGTGTCCTGGTTCGCTGGATCTAGTCGGCCTGGGCCAGCGGAAGGCGTACCCAGAAGACCGCCCCGCCAGCAGGATTCGGGCGCACCCCGACTTGCCCCCCATGGGCCTGCGCCAAGCCTCGGACGATGCTGAGGCCCAACCCGCTGCCGCCCGAATCACGGTTGCGGCTGACGTCCTCGCGATAGAACCGGTCAAAGATGCGTGACGCGTTCTCGGCCGACACCCCAGGTCCGGTGTCCACAACCTCAACAACTGCGGTGTCCGTGTTGGAATCCACCCGGACCACAACAGGGCCCTGCGTGTAGATCAGGGCGTTGGTAACCAGATTCCGAATGATCTGCATCAACTGTGTCTGGTCGCCGGCCACAATCGGGGCCTGACCGGATTCTGAGGATTGCACCACCTGCAGCTCGCGATCTGGATGCGCGGCCTTGGCCAAGTGGACCACCTCCAAGCAGCTGGCTAAGAGATCGACCAGGCTCGGCGCCTGCGGCTGTTCCTGCTCTAGCCGGGCTAGGACTAGCAGATCTGCGACCAGAGCCCCCATTCGATCGGCCTCACCTTCGATCCGACCGAAGGTGAGGGCGGTTTCGTTTTGGTCAATTGCCCCTTGCCGGTAGAGCTCGGCAAAGCCCTTGATGGATGTCAGTGGCGTCCGTAGCTCGTGGCTGGCGTCCGCCACAAAACGCCGCATGCTTTCCTCGGACGCTTGCGCTTCAGCCAGGGCGGCCGCTCGGGTGTTAAAGGCAGACTCCACCTGATCCAACATGGTGTTCATCGCCCGCGAGACCTGCCCGGCTTCGGTGCTGGCCGGGAAAGGCGGCACCCGGCGGCTCAGGTCGCCGGCAGCGATTTCGGTTGCTGTCGCTTCTACCGCACTGAGAGGACGCAGGCTCCGCCGGACTAACCACGTTGCGATGGCGCCCACAATCACCACCACAACCACTCCGACCACCAACATGACCACCCAGAGTCGCTGGGTGATGATCTGCACCTCATCCAACGACCGTGCCACCGCAATGCTGCCGTCGCCTTGGGTCCGGTAGAGAACCCGCCAATCACCGTCCCCAGAGGTGCTGGGCACTGTCATAGGAATCGGGCCTTGGTCGGCGACTTGGGCGCTGCTGAGCAACGGTAGTTCTGGCTCCTGCGTCACATTCGCGTCGATGGGAGCACTGAGCGTGCGCTCGACTTCACCATCGGCAGAGAGGAACGCCAGATACAAATCGCTGGGGAGTCGCGGCCCAAGTCGGCCCTCCAAGGGCCTGCGCTGGCTCACGTCTGGGTTGCGACCTGCCTGCAACAATTGACTGTCCACCTGGTCAACCAAGTAGCTGCGTAGCAGCCCCACCGCTATCGAACCCGACACCAGCAGGGCGAGCAGCACTAGGCCCACTGTGAGCGCCGCCAACTGAAACCGCAATGGCCGGGCCGCCCACGACTTCACGCGGTGCCAACCGGCGGCCGCAGCACATAACCAAAGCCACGCACTGTTTTGAGCATCGCAGGCTCGGTTGTGTCGATCTTGCGCCTCAGGTAAGAGACGTACGATTCCACGATGGCGGCTTCCCCATCAAAGTCGTACTCCCAAACGCGGTCCAGGATCGTGGCCTTGGACAGGACCTTGTCTGGGTTGTCCAGAAACAGCAGCAGCAGCTTGTATTCCGTCGGAGACAGTTCCACCAACGTCCCGGCTTTATGCACTTCATGGCGACTGGCATCCAGGGTGATGTCACCAACCTGCCGGATCGCCGAGGAATCGACACGCTGGCCGGCACGACGCAGCAGTGCCTGAATTCGAGCAATTACCTCTTCAAGTGCAAACGGTTTGGTTACGTAGTCGTCGCCACCGGCGGCAAGTCCCGCAACTTTGTCTTGCGTGGCGTCTTTGGCCGTCAAGAAGAGCGCCGGGGCCTGGTTTCCTTCCGAACGCGCCCGCCGGACCACCTCAAGGCCGTCCATCCCCGGCATCATGATGTCAAGCACCATGGCGTCTGGGCGCTCCTTTCGAATGACCTGCATCGCCTCATTGCCATTGACGGCCGTGATGACGTCGAATCCGGCGTAGCGCAGACTCGCCGCCAGCAGATCTCGAATCGTCTCCTCATCCTCCGCCAGGAGCAACCTCATCGGGTCGTTTGACACGGTGACTCACCTTTCCTTAACAGCAGTAGAACGTAGTCTGGCTCGCCACGACGAAACGCCGCCTCGCTCAGCGTCCCGGGCTGCATTCCAAGACTCCTACCGTATTCAACCAACCTGGGAGTTTGCTGCGAACCGGTCAACAAGTCGGCTGCGGGCACGCGGCAACCGAGTCCGCCGGTCACTTGATCAGGCAATGATGCCTTGCGCCACACTGGAGGAATGAGTCTTCCCGCAGCCATGGCAAGCGCCCTCCTCATCGGGGTGACCATCGGTGGGGGCGTGCGGTTGCTGCTTGGCAGCCGCACAAACTTGGGGCTGGCGGCCAGCATCCTCACGGGCATTGTTGGTGCCGGTGTCGGCGGCGGCGCTCTGTCTTGGTTCTTGAACTTGCACGACCTAACCCCTCACCCCATCGCTGCCGTGTTAGCTGCCACCATCGGGACCATCTTGGTGGTGCTGATTGCCAACCTGTTTGTGCGTCCGAATCCGGCGACGGCACAGGAGTTGTTGACCGCTGGCGAGTCTCGCGATGTGGAGTTCAAGTCAACCGCCCGGTTCAACAAGCACACCGGCACCAAGGATGATCGGATGGAACTCACCATCGCCAAGACTGTCGCGGCACTGTCCAACTCCAACGGTGGCGCCCTACTCGTGGGTGTGGATGATGACGGTCAGGTACTCGGTCTGGCCGATGACTTCAGCCTGATGAAGCGTCCCGATGCAGATCGGTTCGAGCTATGGCTGCGGGACTACCTGACTCGAGTAATTGGCGCTGCCACCACGGCGGACCTGGAGGTTGATTTTCCCAGCGTCAGCGGAAACGAGATCTGCCTGATTCGGGTGGCGAAGTCCAGTCGCCCGGTATTTCTGACGCCGCGGAAAGGGGCCGCCCCAGAATTGTGGATTCGGGTCGGCAACTCCACCCGGGAGCTACCGCTAGATCAAGCGTTCGCCTATGCGGCCAAGCGTTTCGGCGGTCGCAGGATGAGCCGTCCAGCCTAAGCCCACATCCGCACCCGCACCCGCACCCGCACCCGCACCAATCATCCGGCGCGGCACGCAG